>DAOWGG010000148.1 GCA_030637565.1 Candidatus Peregrinibacteria bacterium
CTGTTTCTTTTAGCTTGCCCTGAATTGAATCTAGTAAATCGAAAAAATCACTCAACTCACTTCCAAGGTCAACATCATTTGCAATTTTTCTCATCCAGTCTACATCTACCCTACTTTCCCATAACTCTAAAAATTTACCTTCCTTCAGCATTCTGATTATCTCTTCTTGCCCTGGGGACACCTCAATCTCTTCAGGGCTATCCACCTTACAAGGCATCTCTGTTAACACAACCGTCTCACTAAATAACGAATCATCAACTTTTGGAAGGGTTGGATTTTCTAATTCCATTTCCCAAACCTGACCCTTTTCATGAATTAATTCGCCCACAGAAAAGACTTCAGAATATCCTTCCATTACCATATTTTCAATCGCCGCCCTATCCTCTTCATTTGTAATACAATATTCATCAAATATATCCTCCATTTTTTCAATAAGCCTTTTGGTTTCAATGCCGTGAGCCCGACTTAAGATCTCACTATCTGAAATTTGTTCGGAGGATAATCCACACTCCTGACCAGTGCTCAACACTTCATTAGGCTCTTTCTTTTTTTCTTCATCATCTAATTCTCCCACCTCACAAACTTGAATATTGATCACCTTGGATACCTCTGACCTCTTAGTGGATTCAGAATCCTCTTTCTCGGAAAGATAAGCTACGGTCGCAAAACCGCCAAATAAAAAACCGACAACCATAAAAACAGCTTCACGGGTAGTTAGACATTTAGATTTTTCGGGAGAGCGTTTCATGGATGATTATTATAACAAATAATCATTATTTGTCAATTATTTTTTTATATAGCTTCTTAGCCCCTCTTTGAAATCCTCATATGCTTCATCCTGATTGGTAAGAAAGCGCATTAGAGCATCACTCGACTTGAGTGCGGACACCTCTTCGCCATTGAGATCGACTCGCATTTGACTCATCTCCTCTAAAAACTCCCGAGCTAACCTCGACTTTTCAACCTTACTATGAGTTGAGGAAATAGCCATTTTCACATCAATAATCTTGGTAACAATCCCTTGAAAATAATGGTCTAGCTGAAGATTTCTTGATTCAGCCATTAAATATTCTGGGTCATACTTTTCAATATTCCCCACGCTTCTATTTTTTTCTGATGCTAATATTTCTAAATATCGATCCTGAAGCCTTACTCTTAAGCTCTCCAAATGTTCCTCATGAGCTTTTTCCTCTTCACTTAAAGTACTCTTCATGGATGGTACAGGGTAGCTCGGATTAAATTGAAATTCATCAAACCCTTCCTTGTTAGGTTTTTTTAATCCAATGCGCCCATAAGTAGAATAGTCCAGAAAAAAATATCCATCTGCCATCAGGTCAACCAATCTTTCTATATCTTCCCCTTCTTCAACCTTATGGCTCACTATCGTTACTTTAATAAGCTCTCTTTGTATAATTAATTTTTGCTCTAATCCTGTTAGCTGTTGGTATCCCTGCTTAATTTGTGTATCTATTATCTCAACTTGATCTCTAGGAAGTTCATGGGAAGCTTTTGGAATAGGCTTTAAGGCTGATACAACCGCACCTCTCTTTACCTGAATTGCCTCCGTAAGATCAACCTCATTTTCACAGCCAAAGGCGGCCAAAATCAAGAATAATCCAGCTGCATAGCGAGACGAACGGCTTTCTGTTTTGTTAGCATTTCTATTAGGAGGCTTGGGCAACTTAAAAAAACTTAATCAATAAAAGGAGATTATTATAACTTTTTTTTATTTTTATTCAAATTTTTTCAAAAGACTCTTAATGTCAAAACGTCCCACTTCATCCACTGGTGTGGTCTTAACGCCTTGGCGATTTTCCAATCGTCCCAAGTAATTGGGTATTTTTTTATCCTGATACAAAACTCCCACATTGATCTTATTTTCAAAATCCGCGGCGGCTTTTCGAGCAGCCTCAATGGTTTTTGGAGCGGTTTTTAAAACATTCACTCGCTCTAAATACCACTCTTGCGGAGTGGCACGATTGTAAGTAGGACAGGTCTGCATCACTTCCACAAAAGCAAATCCTTTATGATTCAAGGCAGCCCTTAAAATTTCAGTCATGTGCTTTACGTCTCCACTAAAAGTGCGAGCCACAAAAGTTGGGTTGAGTGCGAGTACAAAATCACAAACATTCATTGGCTCAGCAATCACACCATCGGGAGATCCGTTCATCGGATGGCCTTTTCGGGTACAAGCCGAAGCCTGTCCCGTGGTTAAGCCGTAATTTTCGTTATTATGAAGAATAAAAAGCATTGGATAATCACTACGAACACCATGAACCAAATGATTCACCCCCTCGCTCATTGTTCCTCCGTCCCCTGCTTCAGCGATCACTTTCATATTCGGATTGGCAACCGCCGCTCCGCCTGCGACGGGAATTACACGGCCATGTAAACCATGCAAAGTATAAACTTCTTCGGTTCCGATTTTATCTGAACCATTTCCATGACAGCCTATATCGAAACAAAATAAACAATCTTTTGGCTTTAAATTCTCGAGCACCAAAGCCCGCTCCAGAGCGTTCTGAATTCCATAATTTCCACAGCCTCCACACCAAGTGATCACCTCGTTGGTTTCATACTTTAAATACTCCTCTTTGTTGTCCGCTAATTTTTGATAATCTTTGTTCATTAAGATTTCTTCTTTATGTAATCAAGAATGTCCTCTAAAAAGAAATGTCGTCCATCGTATTTCAGCAAGCGGCCTTTGAATCTTTTGTGGATTCCTGCTTCAACCATATCCGCCAATTGCCCCTGATAATTTCCCTCGAGGATGTGAACGTTTTTATTGTCTTTAAAGAATTTTTCAGCTGCCTTTTCTTTAAAAGGCCACATGTATTCGTAGTGCAGATAATTCACTTTTTTTCCTTGTTTTTTCATCGCCTCAATCGTGTCTAACATGGCTCCTTTTGAACTCCCCCAGCCAATAAATGAGATGTCAGCGCCTTTACTTACCCCGTAAACTTTCGCGTCTGGTAATGCTTTTTTGAGCGTTTCCATTTTACGCATTCGCTTTGCCATCATTGCCGCACACGCTGGCCCCTCTTCGGTCAGTCGCCCGTCTTCTTTGTGTTCATCGCCGTTCCCATAATAACCCGCTTTGGCACTACCTGGTAGCCAACGAGAAGACACGCCGCTTTTGGTTATTTTGAAACGGTCGGATGGAACGACGCTTTCTAAATCTTTTCCTGTTACCAAACCGCGCTTGATCGGGATTTTACTATTGAAAATGGGAACCATGGTCTGTGCTTCGGCAATGGTTTTTTCACTCAAAACGATAACAGGAATTTGAAATTCTTCCGCGTAATTCATGGCGTGCTGAATGATTTCGTAGCAAGAGGTTGGGTCGCTGGCGGCCACCACGAGCCGTGGAAATTCCCCATGACTGGAATGAATAACCATATTAAGATCGCCCTGACCTGTCCACGTAGGAAGGCCTGTAGCGGGTCCGGGTCGCTGACACAACACGCACACCCACGGTGTTTCGGTCATTCCTGCGAGCGATACGGTTTCGGTCATTAAGTCGTACCCACCCCCTGATGTAGCGGTGAAAGATCTAGACCCCATAAACATTGCTCCGAGTGTTAACTGAGAAGCAGTGATTTCATCCTCTGCCTGTTTTACCACCATTTTGGTATCGTGACTGAAATTAGCCAAATACATTAAAATAGAACTGGAAGGGCTCATGGGATACTGGAAAAAGGTGCGCACCCCTGCTTCGATCGCCCCCAATGTAATCCCCATATTTCCATCGAGCAACAAAGATTTTGGTTTGCTTTTAGGGATGCTGATTTTGTACTGAGGAACTTTCTGACCTTCAGCTTTGTACCCTGCCCGAACGCATTTTAAATCGATAGCCAACAGCTTTGGCTTACTGGCGAATTGTTTTTTAATGGCGGCTTCGAGCGGCTTTAAATCGAACCCGAGCACGCGCCATATCAATCCTAAAAGTACCATATTCACCATTACATCGGTACCGCCTAATTGGCGAGCTATCGTATGAGCTGGTAAATAAATGACTTTTATTCCCTTTTTCTTTGCCTTGGTGTGAAGATCTTTAATAAGGTGATGGCGTTCGTATCCATGAACCAAAATTCCGCCTTTCTTCACTACATCTAAATATTCCAAAAGCCCTGCACGATCCAATGCGATTACTAAATCAACATCGCGAGACAATGAATGAATGGGTTTTGAATTGAAATCGATTTGTAAATTGGAATGCCCTCCTTTAATGAGCGATGGATACTCACGATCGGAATGCACATAGAAACCCATGCCCTTAAGCACTTTCGCTACAATCCGGCCAACCGATAGGAGGCCCATACCACTTTCGCCCGCGATTTTAAGGGTGGTTCTGTCCATTATTTAAGTTTAGTTAAAAGTTGTTTTCCCCAATGAGGAATAAAACCTTTTAGATGTCGTACGGGGCTTCCGCTGACCCGAAGGGCAGGGAGTAATAATTCTCCGCCATGACTCGTGAGTATTTTTTCAAGTGTTGTGGCCGATTCCACATGATACTGAGCTTCGTATTTTGGGTCCCCCACTCCAATCACTGCACAGGTCCTCCCTTTTAAATCGATTTCTTTTAGCTTTTTTGTGAACGCGAGCATGTGCTCCTGTAAAAGCCCATGACCATAAGTAGGACTGGCTAAGATAATCACATCGTATTTTAAAAGGTCTCTCGCCTCACTCATTTCTGCACGCTGAACGGTGACTTTATGCTTTTGAGCTTTTATAATCTCAGCCACATTTTCCACCACCATTTCAGTGTTCCCACCAGTACTGCCGTAGATAAATAAAACGGAGGTCATGTGTATGTTTGTTTAATACCTTCCCAGATTATCGAAAAACCTTTTATATGACAAGGTGGAAGAAAATTTGCAATCCTCTAAAAAACTGGTATATTGCCTTCCTATTCATTAAACAAATTATGACTTTTTTAACTGGAAATACTGAACGACGTAACACTGATTCTTCTGACTCTCAGGAATTGTTGGGGTTTTATAATCGCATCTTAAATTCTCGTGAAGGAGTCAGTCTGACTCTTCGTCGTATCGAAGGTGACCCCCTGAGCCCAAAAGCAGTCACTTTCGATCAACTGATTCGTTTTATGCGATCGAAAGACTTCATTGTTCCTACTGATGGAAGTGAATCACGGTTTTTAAGAACAGATTCTAAAATGCCTCCAGCCAATACTTATCGGGATCTTCGATCTATCTTATCGGATCAACCATCCCCTAGTACTCGCAAAGAACAATCACGACGAAGAAGAAAATTGGCAAAAGTGAAGCGCAGTCCAACCCGTGAATATTAAAACTATTTAAAAACCCCTTCCGATGTATATCGGAAGGGGTTTTTGTTTTATTGGAATTACTCCTCCTCCATCATAAAGTCATCTTCAAATTCTTCATCAGAAAATTCATCCCCTTCCATCATTGCTGGATCAATCCCTCCTTGCATCTGCATGAATAAAGTAAGTGGATTGAATTCATCAAAGTCGTCAGGTGCTTCGATTCTTAGGTCTTGATTGTAGCTGTTGGCTGTATAAGTTAAATTAATTTCAGACGCTGCTCCGCCTTCGATTGCTCCACCAGAAAGTGCAAGCGTTCCTTTATAAAGGTAGTAGTCTTTAGTTCCAATCCAAAGCTCCATACTTGTGATCGAATCCGCAAAAACAACTGCCTCTGCCACCTCAGCATCTGTCAGATCTTCACCGGCTAAACTGGAAGCTTTTCGTATATAGTCAGCCGCCCCCTCTTTGTTTATCTTTACTCCGTAGTGATAAACATTGTTTCCATTTAACTTTTCAACACCATATTCTTTAGTTACATCGAAGATTTTTGTATTTACAAATAAATCTTTAAGGTCAGCTTCAAGCTGAAGTGTTTCGGCGTCTTTTTCTTGCAATCCACGAAGAGCTTCTGGTACAAAGTCGCTGGCTAAATGCTGCCATTTCCCTTTGTAAGGCTCTAGCATTGTTTTTACCTGTTCAATACTCGGATCACTGGAATCAATCTCATCTACCTTAAAATAGAAATTCTGCCCTAATGTTTTCAATTGCGCCTTTAAATCCCCATCCCACACCTGACCACTTGTATTAAGACTTCCGTTTAATTTTAAAGCGATATCCATTTCTGGATCAGCGTCTTTACGGCGATCTATTTTAGCGTCCGCATTTAGATTGAAATCAATATTATCTTCGCTATCTTGTCCCTTCATACTCATATCAATCTCCATGTCCATCGAATGAGTTTCCTGAATGCTAGCTTTCCAGCTCTGCAGAACTTCCTCGGGTGATTTAGAGGTATCTCCTCCGCCACAAGCGGTTAATATAAACATTGAGATCCCAAAAAGTGCAATAATTTTAGTCGTAGTTTTTTTCATGATTTAAAGTTAAAAATAAACAGACGCGCAAAAGATTAGCGCAAAAAGCAGATATGGGCAATTTCATACTATTGCCTGATGCCTGATATTATTACTTAATTGGATCAGAAGTTTCTTCTCTAGATATGGAAATCTATTTTTAGGCGGCAAAGGCCGCGACTGGCCCTTGTACTGTATTTACTCGTGATGCATCAAGCAGCTGTTTTATTCACCCTTCTTCATTTTTTGGTGTCAAAAAACGGAAGCAAAAAAACATTGGGGCTCCATGAACCGTGTAAGCACCGTTGTACAATTAATCATTATTGTTCACGGTCATTCTGCCCCAAACCCCGCTTTTGCCTTTAAAGTCTTGCTATGCATTTAAATGATGGGTGGTGGTTTTTTGTGCTCGTCCGTCGGTGGCTTTTTAAATTTGGATCAAGAAAAAAATCTCCTGATCCTCAATTAATCTAGTGAATATTCCCCTGATATTTTGCTTTCCCACCGAGTCGATCTTCAATGCGAAGCAGTTGATTGTATTTACAGATGCGATCGGTTCGGCAAAGAGAGCCTGTTTTGATTTGCCCTGTTGCCATACCCACCACTAGATCAGAGATTGTTGTGTCTTCGGTTTCTCCGCTTCGATGTGATACCACTGCTGTAAAATTGGCATCGTGAGCCATCTGAATGGCATCGATGGTTTCAGTGAGAGTACCGATTTGATTGAGCTTAATGAGAATGGAATTGCAATTTCCTCCATTGATCGCCTTCTTAAGCCTTTCGGTATTAGTAACCAGTAAGTCGTCTCCTACAATCTGGACCTTGTCGCCCATTAAATCTGTCATTAATTTAAATCCTTCCCAGTCATCTTCCGCCAAGCCGTCTTCGATAGAGAAGATTGGGTATTTTTTGGCCAACTCAACGTAATAGTCCACCATTTCCTCTGAACTGAGTTTTCGCCCTTCGCTCGCCAGATTATAAACGCCGTCTTCGTAAAACTCGGAGGCTGCTGGATCCATCGCAATGCCAATCTCTTCTCCTGGGCGATAACCTGCCTTTTCAATCGCCTCTACAATCAATTTCAATGCCTCTTCATTACTGGCGAGACTGGGGGCGAAACCACCTTCATCCCCTACTGCCGTTGAAAAGCCTTTTTTGGCAATGATTTTCTTGAGTGCCTGAAATGTTTCTGCTCCGTAGCGAAGTGCCTCTTTAAAATTATGAGCGCCAATCGGCATGATCATGAATTCCTGCATGTCGGTTGATTTAATGGCGTGTTTTCCCCCGTTCAATACGTTCATCATCGGAGTGGGAAGTAAGTAACTTTCCCCTTTGTTTCCTAAATTTCCCAAATATTGAAAATAAGGAAGATCTTCGTGTTTTGCTGCCACCTTAGAAGCCGCCAATGAAAAACCAAGGATTGCGTTCGCCCCCAAATTCCCCTTATTTTCAGTTCCGTCCATCTCAATCAGCCGTTCATCTACCTCGCGCTGATTGCGCACATCCCGATCTAAAAATTCATCGCGGATGACGGTATTTACGTTATCTACCGCTTTTGAGGTACCCTTTCCCCCATATCGCTTTTTATCACCATCTCGTAACTCCACCGCCTCGTGAGCGCCAGTACTCGCTCCACTGGGAACCATGGCAGATGCAAAATGCTCATCGGTCGCTACTTCGACTTCGACAGTTGGATTTCCGCGTGAATCGAGAACTTCACGAGCATGAATATGTTTGATGGATGGCATAATTTTAATTTTAAGTTTAAATTGAAGATCAAGTTCAATATACCTTTCTGATTTTTTATCGGCAAGCTGTTCCCAATTGTCATTCCCGCGAAGGCGGGAATCTGATTCAAATTATAGATTCCCTCTTCAGGGGAATGACAAAAGGGTACGGGAATAATAAAAGGAGGTACGATAGAATCGAATGTGGTAAACTTCATTCATATTTTTTATCCATTTAAATGATTGGAATTTTTGACTCAGGATTCGGTGGGCTTACCGTAATGAAAGAATACTTAAAAAAGTATCCAGATTTTGATTATATGTATTTGGGCGATCAAGCAAATGCGCCTTATGGAAGCCATTCTGCGGAACGTGTGAACAAATTAGTTGTTCAGAATGTGGAGTTTCTGATTCAAAAGGGTTGTACGCTTATTATTGTTGCTTGCAACACCGCTTCGGCCGATGCGCTTCGTGTAGTTCAGCAAAAATACAAAGGGAAGCCGACGATCCTTGGTGTTCTGATTCCTGCCGTCGAGGAAGCCTTAAAACAAACCCGCTTTGGAAATATTGGCGTGATCGGGACTCGCGGAACGATGGATAGCAATGCTTATGAACGGGAACTTAAGAAATATGAGAAAGATCTTTATAAACCGTCCGATAAACGTGCTTTAAAATCGGTGAAAGTGATTCAGAAAGCCTGCCCACTCCTCGTGCCTTTTGTGGAAGAAGGGATGACGAAAGCGATGGTGACCCGTATGATGCTCCGAACCTATCTTCGTCCCCTCAAAGGCGCTCATGTGGACACTTTGATATTGGGATGCACCCATTACCCCCTACTCCAAAAAGAGATTGAACGGATGATGGGTAGGCAAGTGAAAGTGATTTCTTCGGCGAAAGCGGCGGCGGATGCGATTGAGGATTATCTTAAACGACATCCCAATGTTGAAAAAGGAATCACAAAAAACGGTAAACGAACTTACTACACCACCGATTGTCCTGAGCGGTTCAGCGAGCTTGGAGGTAAGTTTTTGGGGAAGAAAATTGTGGGAGAGAGGGTGGAAGTGTAACCCTGTACTGGACGCGCCATGGCGCGTCCATACCGGCTAACACATTTCCTTAATTTTCTCCCAACTAAACTCACTTCGCCCAAAGTGACCATAGGCAGCGGTTTTTTTGAAGATTGGTTTTCGTAAATCGAGCTGTTCGATGATATCGGATGGGGTGAGTGGGAAGTTTTTTCGAATCAATTCCACCAATTCATCATCGGTTTTTTCGGAGGTTCCGAATGTGTTCACATAAACCGATACCGGTTCGGCGACGCCAATGGCGTATGCCAGCTGAACTTCGCATTGATCGGCCAGTTTGGCGGCGACAATGTTTTTGGCGATGTAGCGAGCGGCGTAGGCCGCAGAACGGTCGACTTTCGTGGCATCTTTTCCACTAAAACAACCCCCTCCGTGTGGCGCGGAGCCACCATATGTATCCACAATAATCTTACGCCCTGTCATACCGGCGTCTCCCGGAGGACCACCAATAATGAATTTACCGGTTGGATTCACATGATAAACTGTTTTTTCATCCAACCACTCGCCACACACGGGTTTGATTACCTGTTCAATAATATCGGATTTGATTTGTTCCTGATCAACGTCTGGAGCATGCTGAGTGGAAAGCACGATGGTATCGACACGCTTTGGCTTTCCGGGTGCTTCGTATTCCACCGTCACCTGAGCCTTTCCATCGGGCCTCAAATAACTCAATCCGTTGGCTCGACGTACCTCCGAAAGCTTCCGTGTGAGGCCATGAGCGAGTGATATAGGAAGGGGCATTAATTCCTCCGTTTCATTGCATGCAAAACCAAACATCATCCCCTGATCCCCCGCTCCACCAGGATTGACCCCCTGAGCGATATCAGGGCTTTGTTCGTCGATAGATGTGAGCACGGCGCACGATTTACTATCAAAACCGTATTCTCCATTATCGTAGCCAATTTCTTGAATGGTCTTTCGAGCGATTTTCGGAATATCTACATAAGTAGTGGTGCTGATTTCCCCTGCGACGAGGACGAGACCTGTCGTCACCAACGTTTCGCACGCCACGCGTCCGTTCGGATCTTTTTCTAAAATCGCGTCGAGCACAGCGTCAGATATCTGATCGGCCATTTTATCGGGGTGACCTTCGGTGACCGACTCGCTTGTAAATAAAAAGGACATATTTATAAATGTTAAATTTTTAATTTAGAATCTCCAATTTCCAAATAAATTCTAATTTCTAAATTCGAATATTTAAATATTCTTTGGAAATTGGTTATTTGAAATTCGGTATTCATCATTTCAAAAAAGATTTCTCAGATGAGAAGCCTTTAGGTGACTGTTCATCTATTGTTGGATGTCGCACCTTCGTTCGATTGTCATATCGGACGGGTTGCGGAGCCGATCACAGGGCCAAATCCCTAACGGCTACTCTTGATGAGTGGTGATTTCGACGTTTATTATACAGTTTTTAACGTTTTTTTCAACTACAACTTTGTTCTTTCTGATGCACAACCATTTTCTCTTTTCATTTAGTCATTTTATTGATATACTGTTCATGAAAAATACAAACAAAAACTCTGAACTCAAAAAGCCCCCTCCAATTTTTGGGCAATGTTCTGAGTTTTTTATTTTATATCCCTAATTTTAACATTATGGCTACCAACCCTCCATCTGGCGATAATCGCCGCAAAGGTGCAGTGCGCAATCGCACTCAATTACAAAATCCAATCACCAAACTTTGGGTAAAACGAGATTCTGACAATGGTCAATTCATGGACAATAAAACCTCTGGCGGAAAATTCAAAGGAGTAAGAAAAGAAAAATAATTTTATATAACTCTTCGCATTATGACCAAACCAGTAATTATTTTTGGAGCTGGGGCATCTTACGATGTTATTGATAGTGCAGATCATGATCATAGTCCAGCTTATCAGCCTCCATTAACAAATAATTTATTTTCCAAAGAAGGATGTAGGGGAGACTTAATCAATCTTTATCCCCGAATGCGAAAACTTATGCCCGAGATAAGATCACGCATCAAGAATAGAACTCTTGAAGAAGTCTTAATGGGGCTCGCGCAAGAAATGGGAAATATGAATGAAGAAAGTCGGGAGAATCGAAAATTACAACTAATTGAAGTTGAGCTTTATTTAAAGATTTTATTCACTCATGTTAGCGATCACTACCTTCCGCAAAAAGATGTTAATAACTACGTTACCTTTCTTACTAAATTAAAAGACTCCAACATAACTGAGGCGAGCATAGTAACCTTTAATTACGATTTATTTTTAGACCGTGCTCTTTCTCATGTCTTTGGTTATCAATACAAAACAATTGCTGACTATCATAAAAATTCTATTAAATATTATAAAGTTCATGGCTCTGTTGATTGGCACTATCCATGCTCCTGGACAGATATATATGATCAAATACCTAATAGCGATCATGCACTAAGAATCATGAATCAATTAAAATCAAATTTATCATTAAAAAACAGGCCACCAACAATTAAAAATGAGCAAGAATATCACGATCATGTAATTGAAATGCCCCATTTAGCTATCCCAGAACCAACGGATAAGGGCTTTCAAATCGAAGATCATGCCGATATGATTACAAATGACCTCAAAAAAACTAATAAGGTTATTGTAATCGGATGGAGCGCCAGTGATGAATATTTTGTTGACCTAATTGCTAAAAATATATCCACTAGTCAAACTGAATTAGTAGTCATCGGAACAAAAAATGCCCCAAAGACTTTTAGAAAAATCAATTCAAAAGTCACAGAATTATCAAAGAAATGGCTAAATAATCCTCATATTTCCCAAAAGGGCTTTTCTGGCCTATGGGCAGAAGATGAAATTCAAGATGCCATCTTTTCTTAATATCGATAGTGATCTGGCTTAAACGGTCCATTTACGCTCACGCCAATATAATCCGCTTGTTTTTTGGTGAGCTTATCCAGCTTCACCCCAATTTTCGCCAAATGCAAACGGGCGACTTCTTCGTCGAGTTTCTTGGGGAGCATGTACACGCCTGCTGGGTACTCTTCGGATTTAGTAAAGAGTTCGATTTGAGCCAGCACCTGATTGGTGAACGAGTTACTCATTACGAAAGAAGGGTGACCGGTGGCGCAACCAAGGTTTACCAGGCGGCCTTCGGCGAGGAGGATGAGTTCTTTGTTGCCGATTTTGTATTTGTCGACCTGAGGCTTAATATTGGTCTTCTTGTATTTTTTCAGAGAAGTCACGTCGATTTCGTTGTCGAAATGACCGATGTTACACACAATTGCCTGATCGGGCATGGAACGTAGGTGCTTGGCGCTAATAACATTGAAATTGCCCGTGGCGGTTACGAAGATGTTTCCGATTTTCGCGGCGTCATCCATTGGCATCACTTGATACCCTTCCATAGCGGCCTGCAGGGCGTTAATGGGATCGATTTCGGTAATCACCACTCTTGCTCCTAGTCCGCTCATCGAACGAGCACACCCCTTGCCTACATCGCCATAACCCACAACGACGACTACTTTTCCAGCGACCATCACATCGGTGGCGCGTTTAATACCATCAACCAACGATTCACGGCAACCGTAGAGATTGTCGAATTTGGATTTGGTAACGCTGTCATTCACGTTAATAGCAGGGGTTTTCAGCACTCCCCTTTTCATCATTTCATAAAGCCGATGAACGCCTGTTGTGGTTTCTTCGGTGATTCCACGGATGTCTTTTAAGAATTTTGGATACTTTTTATAAATCAACTGAGTTAAATCTCCTCCATCATCCAAGATCATATTAGGACCTTTTCCACCTTTGAATTTAAGAGTTTGATCGATACACCAGTTGTATTCTTTTTCCGTCTCCCCTTTCCATGCGAACACAGGGATGTTTTTTTTCGCGATGGCGGCGGCGGCGTGATCTTGAGTGGAGAAAATGTTACATGAGGACCAACGAACCTCTGCGCCCAATTCGATGAGGGTTTCGATTAAAACCGCGGTTTGAATCGTCATATGAATACAGCCCGCAATACGAGCGCCTTTCAGCAGTTTTTTCTTTCCGTATTTTTTCCGAAGCGCCATTAAACCTGGCATTTCGTGTTCCGCAATTTCGATTTCCTTACGGCCGAAACCAGCAAGTTTTATATCTGCAACTTTGTAATCCATGTTTATTGATTATTAATTATCTACTCTCCCAATAACTCCAATACCTTGATCACGATCTTGGATACCTCCGCACGAGTGATCGGACTGGCTGGACGGAAGGTTCCGTCTTCGTATCCACCCACAATATCGTTATCGTAAGCATAAGCCACGTAACGGGCGTACCATTCGTCAATCAGAGCATCTTCGAATCCGACATACCACCATCCGTCTTTGGAAGCGTAGTTGGTGTCGTAATTTTCGAATACGTCGGCGAATCCAGCGGCTTCGATTAGAATCTTCAATGCGGCGGCACGGGTCACGGGATCGTTGGGCTTGAATTCGCTTCCCATTCCCTGAACAATACCGTTCTCTTTCGCGACCTTAATATAAGAAGAATACCAGGCATCCATATCCACATCAGTGAAAGGTGCTCCGTCTACACTCGCTGGAACGTCAAATCCAAGTGCGTTTACAGCTACTTTTGTCATTTCTGCACGAGTGATTAAATCATTCGGTGCAAAAATTCCTTCGCTTTTTCCGTTCACAACCCCTCTTTCGGCAATACTATTAATATAATCTTCAGCCCAATGCCCTGAAATATCGGTGAACATCTTATCAATGAATCGAGAAAGCGGAGCAGAGCTATGAAGTGAATCAGCGGATTCGATGGCGAAGTAACTGAAATGATCGGCTTCGAAATTCACTTTTCCATCTCTTATTTCAGCAGTGTCTACGAATGTCCAATCACGACCATAAGGCGATGAATATACATTTACTTCGTCACCCTCTTCTCCTTTTTCAAGCGGCACTTCAAAGGCTACCTTGTTGGAAAAGGAGAGAGGTACTTTAGTAGAACCTACTTTGATCACCTGAAGCACATTTTCCCGATAAAGCTTTTCATTTGAATCTAATATTACTCCCCCTAAAATACTCACCTTTGTGGTGGAATATGTTAATGGTGGATTGATTTTCCCATCCCATTCGGTTGCCGCGGTGAGTGTGGTGTTTTCTGGAATCCTAACCCAAAGAGTGGATTCTTTATTGGGCTGGATGGTCATCACCCCTGTCTCACCAGTCAATTCCACAGTTTTAATTCGCTCAATGGCGTCGTTCGTGATCAGGTTCGTACTAACTTGAATAGGACGAGTATAAGTTTTTTCTCTGTTTACTATACTCGAAAAAGTAGAGCTAATGGTGGATGTCCGATCGTTTGAATCCGCTGGTGGTGTGGTTGATCGAGTGTAACCCCCTCCTCCGCCACCGCCCCCACCGGAAGTCGTGACTGCAACGGGGGCTATAACAACGGGGGCTATAACCGCTGCCAAAGTCACACTAGCGACATCAAGCTTTTCATCTAAATTTACACTTGAATTATCTTGAGTTCGAACAATGAATGTATCGGTGGCTCCAGCGGTTGCCCCATTGAGCCCGCCAGCGATTTTAAATGACACATCCGTAGCGGTTGCCACATCAGTTCCCCCAGTTCGTGATAGTGTCATGGTCAACCCCGTTACGGAAGCGGTGAGTGTGCCATCGATTCCTACTAAATTCGTCGCCACTTGATTGTCGGCACTCAATATATTGAATTGAGTTGGGAAAACGATTTGGATTTTTCCGTTCGCTGGAATTGGATTTACGTTCGTGAGCGCAATAGTGAAGCTGGTGATTTGGCTTACCGTACTATTACTTGGAGTTACGGATACACCCGTAAGCGCGGCATCACTCGCCTCGACAATCAAAAGATCGGAATGATTTGCGAGCTCATTTGTAAGCCCATTCAAATCCTGAACGGCGGCGGCATCTAAATCTAAAATATTTGCATCTCCATCTCCCCCTGAAACACCCGAAGTATCACGAAGCCCTATCGCCTGAGTACCTGTTAGGGTTAAGGAAAGTGTACTGCTATCCGCCTCGGTAATAACGGCTGGACCTAATTCATTTAAATCATCGGGAGTGTCTGGGAAACCGGAAGCGTCTCTGACATGGATTTTGGTTAAATCGACATTCGTTCCTGGTGTCGCATCAATTGCCTCACTGAATACAATCGACATTTCACCCGTTGCGTAATTCAAAGCCGAAGATACAAATCGTGGAGCGGCTCCATCAGTGGCAGCTGTGGCAACTGCCTCAGCTACTAAGCTATTTCCTGGAGTATCCAATATCTCACCTGTGATTTGAAGCTTTAATAGATCTCCCGTATCGTTAGCGGTGCAGTCGGAACATTTAAAAAAGAGGCTGGTACCATTTGACTGAACAGGAAAAGCCTCTGTTAAATCTGTTCCAACATTTTTTGTGATAATGAAGTCGCTATTAAAATCTACTGACCCTGCATCCATCCACTCTGTAAAAGTCACCAATACCCCATCCAATTGCCCATCGGCTATTCCTGCAGATCCATCGGCCTGATCGGTGTCTTTGGTCACCCGACTTAGAATGAGTGGAGCGGCTCCATCCACCAATGTTTCATCGGTGCCCGCTAAGTAATTAGGAGTGGGAGCTATATCGTAAATATTATTATTATTGGTATAAGTCCATACAGGCTCTACCAGCTCCCCAACGACAGAGCCCGTTTCATTAGCGTTAGAAGTCATATCGCTATTATCAGCATCAACACATGTTATGGTCGCCGTTCCCGCCCCAGAACAATCCGCATTTAAGAAGTCACCTACTAAGTTAATGTCTCCTGGTGCCGTAAAATTCCAATCGGCTGGATCCATTGTGAAGGTTACCGCTTCAGTGAAATTTAATGTCACTTGGTCGATATTCCCTTCATTATCACTATCACCATATACTGCGCCGTCGGTGGCTTTTAACATTGGGGCGGCGCCGTCGGTGGAAGCCACACTCGCTCCATCAAAAGCGACTTTATTGCCACTTAAGTCTGCTACCCCATCGCCACCGTCATCAACGATTTGTATTTTCAAAAGGTCCCCCGTATCGTCCACAGTACAATCCGCACACCCAAAGAAAAGAGTGCTGTCATCTGTAGTGTCGCCATAGGTTTCGGTTAATACAGCATCATTGTTTTTAGATATTTCAAAGTCCGCTGTAGCTACCGTTGAAGCATCCATGGGTTCAGAGAATGTTATCAGTACCCCATTCAGCGTTCCATCTGCCGTTCCTGCCAAACCGTCTGCTGCACTATTGTCCTTAGTAACACGAGAAATAATTGTTGGAGCTACCTGATCTGCTGCCGGTATCGCTCCACCATCGGCAACCTCATTTGTTGCCGCTGAATCATCTAAAATATCACCCGTTGCTGCGACGTAGCCTACGTTTGGTGTTCCATCTGTGGCGGTTAATCCAGTTGTCGTTAGTGTGACTGAAGTACTTCCTGTTGGAGCTGTATTGGTTACTGCGGATGCACCTACCACTGTAAAGGAATCAGCAATGGCGGTACCTGTTACAGTTTCGGAGAAAGTGAGCTCAA
>DAOWGG010000126.1 GCA_030637565.1 Candidatus Peregrinibacteria bacterium
AATGGATTTAGTGGCTGAGATTAAAAAATCAGTTCCTGAATACTGTCGGATTATTCGAATCATCCGAGACATTCCTGCTGAAAGCGTGATTGCGGGAACACTGAAGTCCAATCTTCGTCAGAACATGCAGCGAAAAGGAGTGGAATGTCGATGTGTTCGGTGTCGAGAGATCTCTGATTTATCAATTACGAGTTACGAATTACGAGTTACGAATTATCGGGCGAATGAAGGGGAAGAACTTTTTATTCAAATCGAAGATCCTAAACAAGATAAACTGATTGGATTGTGTCGTTTACGCTTTCCAGATCCTGATTTTAAACCGCTTTTCGAAGAACTTAAAGGAGCCGCTCTGATTCGTGAGCTTCATGTGTACGGGCGACAAGAAACACTGGATGAATCTGGGGGGATAAAATCTAAAACTCAGCATCTTGGTTTTGGTCGACAACTGATGGAGAAGGCGGAAGACTTGGCTAAGGAGGCAGGATTTAAAAAAATAGCCGTGATCGCCGCGATTGGAACTCGTGGATACTATCAAAAATTAGGCTACCATTTAGAGGGAACCTACATGGTTAAACAATTCAAGATTTAAGTTTAATTACTCCTCAGCTTCTTTTTCTTTCTTCTCTTTAGTGTGATGCTGACTTCTTTCGGTGAGCGCCGAATAAGTAAATACCCATACCGCTGTCGCAAATACATTAAATAACCCCATTAAATAAGAGGCGACGAGAAGTACAATAAAACCAAGAATTCCTAAAATCACTAAACCTATGGTGTGCAGGAATGTGGTGGCTAAATAACCACTCAATGCGACAATCCCCATTGGGATAAAGAGTACTAACAAGATATTCAAAATAATTCGTACTCCGATTAGAAGCATCAAGATGAAAATCAAAATCGTTTTTCGAAGATTGGAAATCACTAAAATAACACTTTCCTTGATTGATTCGATAATCTTTTTATCTTCCAGGACAATAAAATACTCTGTGTAGGTAAAAAGAAAACTAGCGATCACTCCGACCATTCCAATGAAAAGGAGGATAGGAAGGGCTAAGAAAAACATTTTTTCACCCCACCATCGTAAAATAAAAGATGATTCGGTAAATACCGTAATAATACTGAAAGACCCTGTGATAAGGGCAAACTCGAACATCGGACAAAAACGACGAACCCCAATCTCGAAAGATCCTGTAATAGACTCATAATTTTTAATCCTCATCAATGCCTGAATTAAAGTGGCTCTAAAAATAGGAGGTGACAGAGTGTATCCGCCAAAAATAGTTATTGCCAAAAGAATTGCCAAAACAGTTAATGCTGGATAGTGACTAACAATTCCCCAAACCATTCTGATATTGGACATTAAATTCATTTCCTGAACACCTCCAAGCGCCGCTGAGTGATTAAAAGCATTATATTGATAACCCAAATAAGCACTGCTCACTACAATGGTAAAAAAAGCGGGTACAGACCCATACCAAATCAGTTTTTTTAAATGAACTTGTGTTACCTGCCATGCCTTTCTAACGACATCACGAACATCCATAAACAATATTTCAGATATAAAATCTCAGATCTGAGATCGGAGGTATTCTATCATATTTGTACCTTAAAAACGAGCCCCACTCCCTCCATCGTTGCCGAAGCGTTGATGGAGGGAAGCGGGAGCGGGGCTCTCTCAGCGAAGTCAGTTGGTCTTGGTGGCCGTGTTCTGGATACCAGACAACTGAGATCGGATTTCGTAGCTATCGGAGAAGTGGGGGCTTCCTGAGGTCAGGATGTTCCCACCGCTTCCGATACTCGGATAGGCATAGCCAACGGCGTCCTTCATGCCGGACCAAACGAACCACGGGGCACCGTTCTGATTCATGCCGAGTTGATCCGTGAACAGCATGTCTTCCGACACGGTGCTGTTCCAGACGTACCCAAGATGTTCCCCGTTAAGGGTCGACGTAGGCGTGTCATCGGTCAGCAGGGTAACGGTAACGCTGTCACCCGTGGTATCCACCCCGTTCATGGTGGCACTCAGGGTGTACTTCTGGGAAGTGTTCTGATCGACCGGCTCTTCCGTGAAGAAAGCGACGACGACGATGATTTCCTGATCAGGAGTCACCGTGATAGCCGTGAGCTGTGCTACCGGACTGCCTCCGCCCGTCAGCTGAATGCTGTCGTTTCGGAACAGAATGAAACTCGTGGCCTGAACTCCTGAAAGCTGGACTCGGTAGGCCAGACGGACGATTGCCGTATTGCCAGTTGAATCAGCCTCCAGAGTATGATTCAGGAGCGAATAACCTCCGTTTCCGAAGTTCATCTCCGTGGTCTGTCCAGAGCTGAGGGTAGCGGACACCGTACTGAGGAAGGGACTGCAAGTCGGCCAGTAGTAGTAGCCTACCTGGCACTGTTCGCAGCTACTTCCCGTGTACTCGGGATCGCAGGAACAGACGGCGGTGCCGGAAGTATCACTGCACGAACCGTTCCCCGAACAATTCGGGTTGGCGGTGGCACAGTTGGCTTCGCAGATGCCGTTACTGTCGTTGTCCTGATAGCCGGAAGCACACTGGGAGCAAGAAGCGCCCGTGTACTCGGGATCGCAGGAGCAAACGACCACACCTGAAGAATCATCACAGGTGCCGTTTCCATTGCAGGAATTGACGACACAGGCAGTATCGACGACGCAGTTTGGACCTTCGACGTGATAGCCGCTGGCACAAGATGCGCAGTCGTCCAGGGGATTCCAACCAGTGTTGCAGGCGCAGCTCGCCAGCCCCAGGTTCACCTCGCAAGTGCCGTTGCCGTTGCAATCGTTGCCGATGCAGGGGCTCGGGATGCAGGTGGTGTTGTCGGGGCCGGGAACATAGCCAGCGTCACAGACATCGCAGGTGAGGCCGATGTAGCCCGTGCTGCAATTGCACGATCCATCAGATGAATCGCACACCCCCCCATTGGGGTTGCAGGGATCCGGGTCGCATTTGTCTCCGATCAGAACGCACTGCCCATCGCTGGGACGGCATTCATAACCGGAGTCACAAGTGACTTCTACGCAGAGATCTGCCGGAATGCTGCAATCGGAACCCGACCAATCGGCCTCACAACTGCAGGTGCCGACAACGCAAGTGCCGTGATCGGAGCAATTGATCCCCTCACAGGGATTCGAGATGCACTCACCCCAACTGAGCTCCGAAGAGCAAGTCATGGCCAGTCCACTCCCACAGGGAATGGTTCGATCGGGTTCGGCACAGAGACTACCGACGGTGACACAGGTCTTGATGCTCGTGGCGGTGTCGCAGTACCAGCCGTCGACGCACTCGTCGTTGGCGCTGCACTGCTTGCCGTCGATACTTCCGGGTTCCGGATTACAACCGGAGGAAAGGGTGATAAAAATTGCGAGAAAGATCTTGGCGAGAGTTTTCATATTCCGTTCCTTTTCCCAATTTGGGGGAAGAAAGTGACGCTTCTATTCTGTAACCTTCTGTTTCTTTACTACTTATTAATAACGCTGAGAGAACCTACCTCTTCAGCGAGGATGTTGAGAATTTATTTCATTCTCTTCCCCATACACTAAAGAGAAGTGGCTCAGCGTTAATTTCCTAATTTTAAATGAGCAAAAACTCCCCGAATTTGGGTTTTTAAAAAAACAGGGAGATTTATACTCTCATAAAATAATGGAATTGTCAAGCTGAAGCCATTATTTTAATAATAACTTTTTACTTCGAAAAACCTTTCCGATTGCAAAAATTTACACGTAAATTTTCACATCGGAATCTCCACTTCATTTCAGGCTTCCTTCGGTCGCCTTCATTGCGTTTTGAACGGTTTTTTCGCTACTATTAAAGGGCGTCGATGCAATTTTCACATGAAGTCCAATAATTGATGGATTATTCAGAGGTGGCATAGACGCCCTAACGACACGCGATCCCAAGGCTTTTGGCCCTTGAATAAAGGAACTTTGCCAATAAAGGAACGGGTCAGGTCTCTGGCACAAAACCAGAGGAGCCTCCCTACGTTTCTATATTCAGTTTTTTAGACCGCTTCTGAATTGCGGCTGTAATTCACACTGGAATCACATTTTATTTTTGTTTTTGTTCTCCTTCACATAAGCTCCAGAGAAAAACGTTTGTTTTTGTTTTTGGCCTACTATCCCGACTTTATGTCGGAAGAGGCTACTTTCCACCACGCCCGAGGCGGGTGTTGGGTAGAAAATAGGGAGAGAACAAGCATTTACTTGGCGTAAATGACTCTTCTCTCTCTACCCATCTAAATTTTAAGGATCTTAATATTATAGCACTAAAAAAAATTAAAGTCAATTGGTTTGAATTCAATTTTTCCTTCTTTTTAGGTTAAAATGATTGAGCTCTTAATTTTAGATCTATTGAACGGTAAATTATTTCTCATTGTCGGCCCTTCTGGCTCCGGAAAAAGCTCGGTTCTTACCGAACTTAAAAAGCAACATACGGAATACACCTATCCGCTATCTGCCACGACTCGTGATATGCGTGAGGGTGAGAAAGAGGGTGAAATTTATCATTTCTATACCAAAGAGGATTTTGAAAAAGGAATCGAAAATGGTGAGTTTCTGGAGCACGCCCTTGTTCACCAAGATAATTATTATGGAGTTATTAAAGCTCCTGTTATTGAGAGTTTAAAAAATGGGGAAACGGTTGTTCGTGAAGTGGATATCCAAGGTTTTGACAGTATTCGGGATGAAATCCCCACCGAGAATTTAATCACTATATTTATTTCTGTTCCCAATAAACAGGAGCTAATTGATCGGATTGTAAACCGTGCGGCTATTTCAGATGATGAACTCAATAAGCGACTCGAAAGTATGCATCGTGAACTTATGAAATCCCGTGAATGTGATTACCTGGTGGAGAATAAACGGGGTGAGCTTGAAAAAACAGTTGAAAAAGTTTCGGAAATCATTAAAAATGAGTCCGCTAATTAAAATCTTGGGTTCGGGAGTCGCCAAGTGGTAAGGCACTGGTTTCTGGTACCAGCATTCGGGGGTTCGAATCCCTCCTCCCGAGCTTAGGGTTTTAATGGCGCCTGAATAACTCAGATTTTATATCTCAGATCTGAGTTGTAAAATCACTCCTTCAACTAATTTTCCAAATCTCTCTTCAACTTTGCCCGCCATCTCCTTCACTTCGTCATGATTGGATGGAGTGACAAAGCCATTCGGACCCAATGAAGCGGAATAATTGGTGGCAACACTAATGTAGGCTCTACCGTCCTGAAATGCAGGATACTCTTCAGATTGAGTGGCATGCTGAGCAGTTATTTGTTCAAATGTTGATGACATCCCAACCACTCCAACTGGCTTTCCAGAAAAGCGATTTTCACCCGCTTGCTTTGCTCCTTCGTTCCAAATCGATTGAAGCAAAGCGCGCAAACGATAAACGTCAGTCGCTCGTTCGTAGTTCGGACCTTTCATGCGTATATACATTCCTTCACGAATATCGTCCATTTCTTGATCCTCAGCCACCTTTTTAATAATGTCTCTGGTTTTTTGTGGGTAGAGATCCCCCATATGAGGAAAACGCGGTCCAAATCGCTCATCATTTTTCCCAATCAACGGATTGTCGTGTCCAAAATCTTGATCGGAGTGGATCGGCATTATAGCGGGTGGCTGTAAAGAATCGGGAGTTAAAATGCCCGCTGCATTAGAACCAATGAGCGTTTTTACACCCAAAAGCTGCATAACCCGGACCCAAAAGACCGAACGCTTCGTCGGCACCCCTTCATAAGGGTGTTCACGTCCACTTTGAGCGATAACCAATCGATCGCCAATGTCATTTCTTAAAGCCCCAATCACTAGTTTTCGAGCATGCCCCTCAACCCTATCCGCTTTTTCATCAATCCCTAAAGCCTCAGTATAGATATCAGAAAAATCAATATCTATTCCCCCCTCATTGTCGATGTGATTTTCTGTAAACTGACCCAACCCTGAGCCCAAAATCAATCCATCCTGAATTTGATCTGCTTTTTCACCACCTTTTTCCACTGCATCTACAATAAAATCACGAGCACGAGCCGCATCGTCATATCCAAATCGCTCTTTCATAACTTATAAATTAAAAAATAAAAGGAGATTAAAATACACGAAATACCCCCTTACATCAAGAATTTGGTATAATGATTTTGACTTATAACAAAACAAAATATGAAGAAGTTAGACCCAAAAAACTGGAGCTTTACGCCCGTGGCTATGTTCTTTATTTTGACTGGAGCACTATTTTTTGTTCTTGGACTTTATATGGCTTTTTCCAGCCTAATTGTTGTGAAACTAAGTGATGCCTTACTGGCTTTGATTGGCGGAGCATTAATTATGGTGGCTGGCTACATTCAATTGGAACTCGGATTGATGAGACGAAAATAAAAAAATAATTCTGTCAATAATAACTTTTGGCTTAAATAAGCGCTTTTTTTGGATTAGGTGAACTTTTGTTCAATTTTCTCTTGATTTGGTGAACGTACGTTTACTATACTGAGTTTGTTGATTGATCGACCGACTGACTTGTGACGGTCCAGATCAATCCCCATTCTAACCAAAAACAATCATGCTTACCAACCTTTTAATTGCCACTGGATCGCTTTTGATCTCACTGATCATTTTTTTGAACTTCAATCGAATGCTTGGTTGGTCCGAATCTACTTCAAAGCGATTGCATCAGTTTAAATTACTAATCGGCACGCTCACTCGTGCCTATCGCCGTTACCAGAAGGTTATGAATCAACCTTCATTTCAACTTCATTCTTAATCTGTTTATTCTTTTACTTCAGCCTACCTGCCATACGCCGGCAAAGGCGGGTAGGTCCTTACCGCTTAATACTCTATACTATGATTGCTAACTCTTTCCTTGCCCTATTTGCACTCTCTATCTCTATCGGATTCCTTTTTATTATTAACCATGTTCGATAATGACTGAAAATACTAATCAATCTGGCTCTCTAACTGGTAAATTAAGTCGGATACGAAACTACTATCGTCAAAATAAAGTTATGCCCACCTATGATGAAGTGTGTGAGCTATTTGGCTTTAAATCAAAAAATGCAGCCTTTAAATTGGTGAATAAATTGGTCGATGATGGCTTTGTTGAAAAAATGGACAAAGGGCGATTGAAGCCTGGAGTGAATTTCTTGGGTCTCCCCTTATTTTCAAGTGTTTCTGCTGGCCCTGCCACTGCAGAGGAAGAGGTTTTATTGGATCGTGTTGACCTTAATGACTACCTAATCAAACAGCCTGATTCAACTGTTTTAATTAACGTACGCGGAGACAGTATGATTGATGCTGGCATCCATGAGGGAGATAAAGTGATTGTTGATCGAAACAGTTCCCCTCAAATTGGGAATGTGGTCGTTGCGATTGTTGATGGAGATTATACCGTTAAATATTTTGATAAAACCGATGATGGACACATTGTCCTACAACCGGGAAACTCAAATTATCAGCCTATCGTCCCTCAAAATGAACTTTGTATTTTTGGTAAAGTAGTGGGGGTCGTAAGGAAAATGTAATTAAAAAACCCCACCCTATTGATCAAAATGATAACGGAGGTGGGGGTTTTAGTATTTTATTCAGCTCCTTCTGTAGATTCAGGATCGTTGGCTGGCTCTTCAGAGTTTTCTGTAGATTCGGTTGGTTCCTCTTCATCTACAAGCTCCTCTTCAGTGACAGGTACCTCTTCAGATCCCCCCTCAGCCCCCTCATCTTCCGGTGCAGAATCTTGTGACTCTTCATCTCCTACTGCCTCTTCAACTATTTCATCTTCGCTAGATTCTTCTGTAATTTCTTCACCTTCCTCTACGACACTATCTGACTCCTCTTCATTTTCCTCTACGACTTCTTCATCCTCATTTGTCTCATCGGATTCTTCCATAGATTCTTCAACGACTTCCTCAGTAACAACTTCATCTGATGTTGAATCTGGAGCTAATTGATCTGAATAACGATCTTCTGTGCATCCAACTAGCACAAGAGTGGCAAACAAAAGGATTAATAATTTTTTAAACATGAGATAAAGATTATAAATTAGTGGTGATCCCGATCTATCTTCGCTCTTCAGCTTCGGTCGGACTGGGGCAGGAATCTTGTTAGATTTTAATTAGTGGTGACCCCGACAGGAATCGAACCTGTATCTAAGCCTTAGGAGTGCCTTGTTCTATCCATTGAACTACGGGGTCAAAATGACGAAATCACTATACCCCAAAAGTACATCATTCGTCACTCGTAATTCGAAAATCACAATTAAGACTAGCTAGGATTAACAAGCACGACTTTACTGGCGTCATCTGGAAGTTCACTCCTTTTCACGGTGAATTCATCTAGTGGCTCAAGCCCGTGTGCTCCCATTTCAGCCAAGAATGGCTCAAGAGGACCTTCTTCTGATCCGTACATCATCGGAATGATGACGCGAGGTTCGATTTGCTCAATCACTTCTTTCGCTTTTTTAGCGTCGATACCAAGCTTTCCTCCAACAGGGATAAAAAGAATATCAACATCCCCAATTTCTTCTAATTGCTCAGAGGTTAATTTGGTTCCTAGTAACCCTAAATGACATAAGTGAATTCCATTCCACTCCATTCTAAAAACCGTATTTTCTTTTTGCTCTTCATCTTCTTTTGGATTAGAAAAAGAAGCTACCCCCTTCAAATGAATTCCTGACATCTCATACTCTCCTGGCCAATCAAATACAACCGATTCACCATTGGCTGATTTAGAATGATCTCCGCTGATTGTTACTAAATTTGAGCTCAGGCTTCCCCCCTCATCTGGATCGGTAACAATAGTGAAATCCTTATCTTCTATGGAAAAACAAGTTTTCCCGTGAAATTTAATCTTCATATTTTTATTTACTTAAAAATTGCGTGCATTATTTTAACACACTGTTTCAAATTACGAAATGATGAAATATCGACTATTTTCCCTCTATTTTTTCGAAGCAACCTATTTTTTAAGCAAAAGTTCTAAGAAATTTCCAACCAACTAAACCTAGGAAAGTTAATACAAAAGCGATAAACAAAACTTCTGAAGGGCCTGTTTCTGGTGTCTGCCCAACTGATGGAACTGGTTGATAGTTTGCCTGTTGATAGACGGGCTGTGACGGCTGTGTCTGCTGAGCATATTGAGCCCCTTGAGCCATATTTTGCCTCAATGTCTCCTCTGGTGTCACTGCAACTCGATAAGGATTTAAGCGGAATCCAGGCTGAACTGCTGGAGGTTGTCCAATGGTTGCAGTCGAATTGATACTGGTTGGTATTTCGACGGGATCTTGAGCAGAAGTATGTAGCTCTTCTTCTTTTTGATCTTGAACGACATCCACTAAATCCTGCATCGCTTTTAAGTCTTCAGCTCGTTGACTTTGTATTTGTTCAAGCTGTGCATTTAATTCTTCAATTAAATCAGCCTGAGCATCAACTTCTTCTTCCTTTTCTGGTTCAGGTTCAGTCTGTGAGCCTCCTCCGATCAATGAAGCATACTGACTTAACACATCGATTGCCGAACCACTACAACTATTCAAAGCTTCATCTGGGTTTGAGAACTTAGCTTGAAGCGATGATTCAGTGTATTCCCCTTTTTCTAATTTACAATTTGCTTCCTTCCCGTTCAAATTGATCAAAAGAGGGCTTTTAGTAAATTTAGCATCAACCAAACAATTTCCATCTTCCTCTCCTGTTAAATCTAAGTCCGCTTCAAATGATTGACTCATGATTTGATATCCATAATTCACCTTTGCTAAAGAACAATCTGCCAAATGAGTAATAAAACATTCTACATCTTTTCCACAATCTTCTGCGGTGGGCTCAGCAGGTTCAATTTCAATTGATTCTGCTTCGTCCAAAGGCTCAATGGCAATGGCTACTGCCTCATCTTCTGCCTGAACTACCGGTTCTGATTCAAAAATACTTTCTTCTTCCATCACCTCTTCCTGCTCTTCTATAGCTGCC
>DAOWGG010000017.1 GCA_030637565.1 Candidatus Peregrinibacteria bacterium
CACCAAAGATTAGATTTTTTAATTTATTTTTACTGCCTACCAAAATCGCTTGCTGGCGCTTTGCTCGGGAAAAATCGGATGTCGTACCACGCGAACGGGCGACACGTAACGTTTGTACACCAGATAAATGATGATAGCCCTTAGGGTAAAAAAGAGTTCCCCATTCACCGTAATCAAATGTTTTATAGCTAGGGTCGATCAATGGTTCTTCTAGGTACACATAAATACCGTTTAAATAGTCAATCATGTCCGAAAAAGCCCGCATTTCAATTAAAACATGGTGATCAACATGGTAGCCTGTGACAATAGATAGCTCCCTTTTTAACTCATCAATCCCATAAAAATAATAGGCCCTATTGATTTTACGACCATTGAAAAAAATGTCGCGGGGAATGCTGAGTAGTGTGACCTTCTTTTTCCCCATATTCACCTGAGCCAGAATCATGGTATCAACATTGTTCCCCTGTCTACCTGCCACCAGAACCGTCAAAACATCCGGAACCGTGCGGTTCGGATGAACAGTTTCAATATTATCTGGCAGAATTAATTGTTTTTTTTTACGCCGAAATCAAACATGTCTGCAAGAGAATATTCTTTGTTGTCACCCGTGTGCCAAAACTTAAAATCACCCGTGGGAACATCAAGAATAATACTTCCCAACACCTCCTCACTATCAATATTCTTAAGGTCATAATAAAGGCGACCTCCTTGTTCACGAACAGGTTCCAGTTGTAATTTGTTAACCCTTAAGGTCTCCAAAAAAGCCGGTTCACTTAATAGGTGCTGAAGTTCTTCTGTTGTAGCCTGAAGTATTTTTTCTTGCTCTGTTTTTCCATCAAGTTGATCGAGTAAAAAAAGCAGATCGGATCTCAACGCATCAACAGTGGCATAAGAGCTATTGTTTAATTGAATAAAGCCAGTTTTTCGGTCAATCCAAAGTGAAAGAAGGGGGATGGTAGCGGAATTATAAACAATGTATTCAAACCCTTTTTCTACCTCAGATGGATTGAGGCTGACTTGTAATTTTTTGGCGCCCAGAATAGCGGTGACCATTTCCTCCTGCCACAAACTCTTCATGGCTTGCTTTTGGTCAGCAATACGAATCTTAAGATCGAAAATAGTTTCCAGGTTGGCTTGTAAATAAGAAAGAACGGCCTGAGATAGTGTTTCATCTTCTTTTATGTCGAGTTTGTGGGTACCAAGAATACTTTCCAAAGAAAACTCAGCCTTCTGACGATTAAGAACAAGGCCAACCGCAGCGGTGGTTTTATCCCGGTAAAGTTTAAAGCGAACGAAATCAATCGTTTCCTCAAAATAGCGTGGAGGGATCAAGGCCAAGGCTTTAAGTTCACCTAAAAAGGTTTGGTTATTTTTCAGGCTTTTTATGGCTTCGTAAGAGGACTTTTGTCTATTTTTCAATAAATAATCCTTGCCTACCTGATCAGTGAAACGATAAACCCCAAAAGCCAGCTCATTGGTTTCCAATTCATCATTTTTTTTCGGGAAAAAATCATACTGACGTGCTGGCAAAAGAAGATATTCTCGCATTTCATTTAAATCTTCTCCGTATTGAACAACGCCTTCCTTAACCTGTGTGAATTCATAAAGAAAGTTGGCCTGTGTTTTTTCAAATCGTTGTAAGACAATCAATTGACGAGTCATTTGCACAACCCCTCCAATAAGTAGTAAAAACAACAATCCGTAAGCCAGAAAGCGCAGAAGAGAGCCCGATGATAAAAATAAAGATAATTTTTTCAATAGAGAGGTTAAAAGAAGGTTGTTGAGGCGTGTGCTTAAATTTTCCCCGCATAAATCACATATCGATGGCTGGTGCTATCTGGTGGCCAACAAGTATATAAGGCTACTTCTTCATATCCATAATCCTCCATCACCTTATTGAGTTGTGGTGCGGGTACGATTTCTCGATTGCCAACGCGGTAAGCATGACCTCGTTCTTTGTAATTAATATATATTAGATCACCATCCTTTAGGCGATCAATTTGGCGTAAGATCTGTTTAAAGCCAGAACTATCCCAATTATAACCAGAGGAGTGTCCAAATAAAACCATTTTCTTTCCACCTCCTGGTGGAGAAAGGTAGTGTCCCAGTCCATCCTTTAAAACCTCCAAAGAGCCTTTCGGGTCATAAGGGTCGGCAAAACTCACATTAATGTTAATTAAATCAAGACTTGGAATGGTAATAGTGTATTCGTTAGAAGTCTGAACTTGATCAAAAACAAACTGACTAATCCCATGCTCCTGCATGGTGCGAAGTCGATACAGGATTTCAGCAAAATCCCCCCGAGTCATTGGCTGAGCAGGGTGATAAAATTTATCGCGATTGATCAGATTTTTATTATAGGCATAGGTGAAATACTGGGCGAACCAATCTGACCGCTGAACATATAATAGGTCATGCTTTTGAAAGCGAGTACGACGAGTATCAATATCATAAGCCTCCAAAATAACCTTCAAACCTTCCGCAAAATTAAGAGCGTTGTGCGGGGAAAAAGACCCATTTCCGTACCCCTTAACAACTCCTTGTTGATAGGCGAGGGCTACATAAGGAGAAAACCAATCGGACGCCTGAACATCATAAAAAGGAATCACTCCTCGTAAGTTTTGATAAAGCGAGGTCTGCATATTTTGAACCAAGGAATCCGATTGAACACTCGCCATCAGTAACTTGGTGGCTTCCGCACGGCTAATGGTGTTGTTGGGGCGAAAAGACCCATCGTGATAACCATTAATAATGTTTAGATCGGTTAACCGAGAAATCGCCGTGTGATTTTTGTGATTACTGGTAACGTCGTAAAACTGACGTGCAGACACGGCAGAGACAAACGAGACAATCCCGATTAAAAAAGTGGAAAAAATGGCGAAAAAACGAGTGGATTTCATAGAGAGGTTAGTGTAGAGGTCTATTCTACTGATTTTTGTAGATTTGTCAACATTTTCTTGACATCATCTGTCTCTCATATTAAGTTAAATATCCTATCTTAATTAAAACCCTATGCCACAACAGCCACCAGAAATCGACGAAGATTGGGGAGAGGACATACAAGAGGAAACAGAGAAAAGAAAGCTAAAAATTGAAGAAGTTTTAGGAACTCTTAACGACAACGACAAAAAAATATTGGCAATTACTAAGGGGTATAGCCCAAAAGAAATTATGTTGGCGATAATGTTGCTGGAATACACACGTAAACAAACGGATGAGCTGATTAATTAATTAGCTAGCCAAATCCCCGTGTCAGGACGCACGGAAAAACAAGAGAACCAAAAGCTGTAGAAAGGAACGACTTAATCCGGAGCAGGATTCTATCCTGGTTCATGATTTTTTTAAATATATAAATATATAAATATATGTATATTTATTGACACAAAAAGAAAAGAGGAGTATAATTAAAAGATTGTTTTTTTACCCTCTTAATAATTAAAAACTATGTAACAAAAATTGTTAATTTTAAATACTAATAACTTAAAATAAAAAATGAAAAAGAAAATTTCATTAGCGCTCGTTATAGCGAGCCTAACCCTAGGATTGGTTGCTGTAGCCACCACCCTAAACAAAGACGTTGTCGCACAAGCCGACACATTAGTTGAAGCAAGTGGTTTTTCAATGCCACAACATGCTCCATTATACCCAGCATTGCCTTATGAATATAAGGATTGTGATTTCACAATGGTATTCACAAACTCTTCAAGTGATTTACAGGCATTATTGCCTCAACCACTAGTGGCTACCAACGTTCCAGGTCTTCCACTTCCATTTGATGTGAACCTTGTTTTGTTTGAAGGAAATTGTTCAGACAGCACAGTAGGTTCTGTTGCCATGGCTATTGCTGCCGTTCCAGTAAGCCTACAGGGTAATTTCATTGGTGTATTCCCTCTTCATAGTTATACCGACAATGATGCTGCCGTTGCTGCACGAAGGGAAATTGCTGGTTGTCCTGCTAAACTTGCAGATTCTATCACTACAAAAACAAACAAAGGTTTAACAACCGTTAAAATGACAGCAGATGGTGAACAATTGATGAAACTTGCCGTTCCATCAACCATGCCTTTCCCGGTTGAAATGTTTGGTCCTAATGGATTTTACTTTCCACCATTGGTAAGTCATAAACTTATTCCTTCAATCAGTGGTCCTGGTCAATACGATGTAAACAAGATCAACTGGAATTCTATCGATAACCAGGCAGCTAGTAATTTTACATGGGGTGGTTTTGAAGCATCTCCAAAAGTAGAATTAGGTGGTCCTCTTGGCAATCTTTTGGTTGGTCCAACCTTTGGTTTAAATTAC
>DAOWGG010000128.1 GCA_030637565.1 Candidatus Peregrinibacteria bacterium
TCAGCAAAAATTCTAATATTACCCGTAAGCTTTTCTTGAATTATTAATTCTGATTTATTTGAAGGAATAAATACTTTTGGTTCAGGTATTTCCCTTCCATCAACCATAATACTTACTTGATAATAATCTGTCGGAACCACTTGATCGCAATCAGCTTCATCTCTTTTTAAAATTACGATCATTAATCCATTCCTTGATTTATCAAAATTTAAAGGCATTGCAACTAATTCAGGATTTCTTAATTGAAAGTCACTTAAAAATTTAAAAGAATCAATTAGCTCCTTTAGTTTAGGATTTACTTTAAGTATTAACTCAATAGACTGTTTTTTGCTGACTAAAGAACCTTTTAAGCCACTATTATTAATTTCTTTAAGTAATTTTTTTATGATATCTGGGTCCTCTGAAGTCAATTTTTTCCACATGATGTTGCCATTATAGTAGCTTATCCCCCCGAGCCATTCAAATGGAGTAACAAAATTGCATTCTTTTGCGAATATTTCCTTATTAGAATATTTAAAATCTAACGGTTTATTAAGTTCAGTTATCGCCTCTTCTAGTCCAATTTTCTTTCCCAACTCTCTTCCTAAGTAAACTGCTAGCCCTTCTTCAAAATGATCATTTTCAAACATGCATGGTAAATAAGTGTGGACAAGTTCATGGATCAAGCGTGTACCAAAATGAGCACAATATTTATTTTCAGGTAAAGTGTCACGATACATTCTAAATATTTGCCCATTAAGTAATATTAATTGCTCATCTTTAAAAACTTGGGCATCCGCATTAGGCTGCATTGCTTGCTTGTGTTTTTCTGAGTAGCCGTTTTCAGTCCATACCAGCTCATAAGGCCTTTTATCTAGGGAATCTCCAAGAATTTCTTCGATCAATTTGGTAATTTTATGCTCATTGATCAATGAATAAATAAGTCGGTAATCATCAGGAGGGATATTTTCTGGATTGATTATCAATTTTCCAAATTTAAGCTTCTCAACAGGCTGTCCCACGTTTGGTTGAGGTTGATTGTCTGCTGGCTCTATATTCAAATGATAATTTTGTTCAATTTGTTCTGTTGTTGCACCATTCTTCTTTTTGCTTGAATCTGGAAAATAATGTCCCAATGTAATGGCAATGCCAATACCCAATAAGGTGAGGATCTTACCCCTACTCAAAAAACCAACTTTCTCTGGAGTATTAACTTTTTTAGGAGATCTAGATCTATCAGAATTTAAGATCCTTGGCCGATTATGCCTTCTTCTTTTGGTCATACATAATATTAAAGGGTATCATTATAATAATATTTTATTTGTTTGTCAATGGTAGGGCAAAGAGGGATAATTTGAACTTATAAAGTTCTAAAATTGTCCCGTCCGTTCCACTATTTAAGCATTCCTCTGAGATGTCTTTTTTGTCTTGAATTTATTTAGCACTGTACTAATTTGCCCCTATCAAAATAAACAAAAAACAAATTTATTTCCCCCTGTTTTAAAAAGCCTATCAAAAGCTCCTTAATCTAATACAAATACTACCCTTAAAAAGAAAAATATTTTTTGAATTGCGTACAACTCGTTTCTATACGCAATAAACCATATCAATCCACAACAGAATGTCAAAAAACCCTCCCCCACTCACAAGAGTAGAAGAGGATTTTTATTATTTAAAACAATTAAAACGGCAAATCTTCCGCCTTAATCTCTGGTTCGTAATTAATTGCTGGAACCTCAGTTGGATTTTCTGGAACCACAGAAGGTTGTGCAGGAGCATCGCTCTTAACAACGGGGTCAGAGAGAGTAACGTTGGTAGAAGCAGACGCTTCGGTAGCAACAGGAGCACCCAACTCAGTATCAACAGCACCAAGAGCTAACGCGCGATCCGCAACGATCTCGGTTGTCCAACGCTTCTGACCATCAGGTGTTTCCCAACTTCGTGTCTGTAAACGACCCGCAACATAAACCTTTCGGCCTTTTTTAACGGCTTCTCCAAGAGATTTAGCCAATTCACCCCAAGCAACCACATTGTGGAACTCGGTCTTTTCCTGACTTTCTCCGGTACGAGACTTCCATGAGAAGTTAGTAGCCACTCCAAAAGAACAAACGCTGTCTCCACCTGGAGTCTGTCGGATTTCAGGATCTTTAGTAGCATTTCCAACAATCTCTGCCTGATTCAACCCACCTGCAACCTGAGAGTTAGCAGATAAAGGTGCATGAGGATTGCGAGGGTCTAAAAGGATCATTTCATCGGCAACCACACGGGTTTTATAACGTTTTTGCCCCTCCTGATCTTCCCAGTCATCGGTTTGAATACGACCTGAAATGAAAACCTGACTCCCCTTTTTAAGATATTTATCAGAAATATCAGCCAACCCTCTCCAGACGACTACGTTAATAAAAGAAGTGCCCATTTGAGACTGACCAGAGGCATTAACAAAGCTTTGTTTAGTGACAATATTTAAATCCCCTACCGACTGCCCTGTGGGTGTTTGACGGATTTCGGGAGCTTGAGTTAAGTGACCAATGATTTGAGTGCGGTTAAGTGCGTACATAGTTATTTTGCGCTTAAGTAATAAAACAGATATAAATCATATCCACTCCTCCCAAAAAGTGCAATCAGATTCAGTTGTAAAAACATAAAAAGATGGCTGATTGGCACATCAGATGTTTGACATATATCTATATATATGTTATTATACTACTATCATCGATACAAAAAACAAAATAAATCATTAACCAATATACATAAACCGTGTCGGCGATACTGTCTTTTTTACTACATAAAAACAAAATATGTCCCCAAAGCCACCCTAAAAAAACAATCCTACTCTCTTTTTAATAAAAAAGGGATTTCAGAGAAACAAAAATAAAACTAATTTATGCACATTTTGCTCTTCATGAGCCTTTCTCTGATCGTATTCGCCCTATTAAAGCTTATACAATCTAAGAGAAAGCACATAAAATCAGGCACACTCGTAAAGCTATTCCTATTTGGGATGCTGCTTTCAACACCCTTCGTACTCATTGAGCATTTAGCCTTTAGCCTTAAATACTACATTGTAATTTTAGCTTTCATTGCCATTGAGTTGATTGTTGTCAGCATCGAGCATAAATGGGAATACCTTCATAATCTGATTCATCACAATATAAAGGAACTTCGACTTTTGAGCTTCTTTGTAGTGAGTATTGGATTCACATACCTAGAACTTTCTTTTTACATCTTAAACAACGCACACAACATAGGGGAA
>DAOWGG010000067.1 GCA_030637565.1 Candidatus Peregrinibacteria bacterium
ACAAATACCTTTTTCTCTAGGAGTAAAACCAAAATTCCTACTATCCAAAATGCCAAGCGCCGTTGAACAATTTAACTTCCAAAAATACGACGTAGTAATTTCAAGCAGCTCCGCTTTTATGCACGGCATTAAAACCAATAAAAACACAAAGCATATTTGCTACTGTCACTCTCCCATGAGATACGCCTGGGATTACACTCATGAGTACATCAAAAATTTTCACCCTTTCATGCAGTTTTTGATCGCTCAAAAACTCAATAAAATAAGAGAGTGGGATTACCGAGCAGCCAATCGGCCCGATGTACTAATCGCCAATTCTAAGCACGTTCAAAAACGCATTCAAAAATACTGGCGACGAGACTGTGAAGTAATCCATCCCCCAGTGGATGTGAAACGATTCACCCCACAAGGAAACCATGAAGACTATTTTTTAATCGTTTCCGCTCTCACTCCATTCAAAAAAATTGATCTCGCTATTCACACTTTCAATAAAATTAAACGAAAACTGGTGATTATCGGCGATGGCGCACAACGAAAATATTTAGAATCAATCTCAAAAGACAATATTGAATTCCTCGGTTACAAAGACAATCACTCAACCCGTGATTATATTGAAAACTGCCGTGCTTTCATCTTCCCTGGAGAAGAAGACTTTGGCATTACACCCGTCGAAGCAATGGCCGCTGGGAAGCCAGTACTCGCTTATGGCATGGGTGGTGTACTGGAAAGCGTGCAGGCTAACATAAGTGGTGAATTCTTCTATCACCCAACCTCAAGCTCACTTGAAGATGGCCTCGCTCGACTAATGGCTAACGAAAAGTATTACGATCCACAAAAAATCCGCTCCATTGCAGAAAGATTTGATGAATCGGTTTTTGAGAGAAAGATGAAGAAAATAATAAAGAAATAACTTTTTTGTCATCCTGAACCTGCCTACCGGACAGGCAGGCTTGTTTCAGGATCCATATATAAATAGATTCCCGCCTTGCCCACTTCGCCGTAGTACGACTACGAAGGCTGAACGCGGGAATGACAATTTAGAATTACAAAAAAAGCAGTAACTTTCGTCACTGCTTTCCTTTATTTTAAATCAAAAGAATTATTCTTCAGAAGACTTTTCTTTAGCCTCTTCAGCAACTTCCTCTTTAGCTTCTACCTTTAATTTATCAGCCTTCTTTTTAGCAGATTCTTTTTTCTTAGCTGCCTCAGCAACCTTCTCAGCCTCTTTAGCTTCTTCTTTCTCCTGAGCTTTTCGAGTCATTTTATCTTCAACAGATTCTTTTTTGTCCTTTTTAGAATCACGACCTGTCTGCTCATCTTGCATTTTCTTAGCAGCCTCTGCACGAGCGCGGAATTTATCCACACGACCAGCAGTATCGATCAATTTTTGCTTACCAGTATAAAAAGGATGGCATTGAGAGCAAATTTCAACATCATAATCATCCATCGTAGAACCGATTTCAAATTTAGCTCCACAAGCGCATTTTACTTTAGTTTTTTGATAAGTTGGGTGAATATCAGTCTTCATAAGATTTAGTTAACATTTCTAATCGCTCACGCACGCACTTCGTACACAGCTCGAGGATTTTAGCCTATAAATGGTTTTAAGGCAAGGTTTTTTAACGTTTTTTCTTATTAGGAGATTTGAACTTCATATTCATCTTTTTGTGATGAAAACGACTCCCAGGGATTATAAGACCTAAAAGCAAAAAAACTAAAAGAACCGAACTTATAATAAACAGCCAAAATAAAAGATTCATTTTCACTACCACTTCAATCTCCTGAGTGCGAGATTCCCCCTGATCATCAATAACCTTCAAAGTAACAATAAAACGACCTGGCTCTTCAAAAGAATGATCAACAATCGCAGCCGATGATTCAATCCCATCCCCAAAATCCCAATGATATTCCACAATTTCCCCATCAGAATCACGAGATTTTAAAGCATTAAAAGTAATAAATTCTTTCGCATAAGCCTCTGAACTTGAAAGCTGGATAAATGGATTAGGCCCATGGTTTGCATCATTGGGATCAGCATTATCCCCAACTCCATCTCTATCGGTGTCAATCCATTCATTGGAATCATAAGGAAATAAATCACCATTATCTCCAACCCCATCTCCATCAGTATCCTTAGACTCACTGGAGTCTAAAGGAAAAATATCTTCAATGTCAGAAACTCCATCATTGTCATCGTCTTCATCAATACCATCTCCAATCCCATCCCCATCAGTATCTTTTGTTTCACTCGGATCTAAAGGAAAATCATCATTCACATCAGGAGTGCCATCATTATCATCATCAGCATCAGAGCGATTACCAACACCATCCCCATCACTGTCGACATCAACATAAACACTCTTAGTAACTTTGTTATTTGATGGATCATCGCCATCTGCACTCCAAGGAACCACACGAACCGCAATGGGATGCTGACCAGTCACATCTGCATTCCAATCAATAAAAACATCATCGGTTCCTTGCGCTAAAATAGAAACCGTCTGATCGGAGCCAATAAAGGCAGCAGCCTGTTCATCGTAAAATTTTACAACACCCGATAAATCAGATGATGAATTATTATGAACCGTAACATAAACTCGTACTAGGTCTCCCTTTAAAATATTAGATTCAATTCGAACACCACTGGAATCAATAGAAATATCCTGATTATAATCTTGAGCAAAAGTAGGATGACTCAAAAGTAAGAGCATCCAAACAAATGAAATGAATAATGAACTTTTTTTTAGAAAAGATATTTTCATGACGATTGTTTTAAATGAGTAATAACCCCTTATTTCAAAGGCAACTGTTGCTCATCTTCAGACTTTTCTTCTTCATCCTCAATAATCAAAGAGATTGAAGCAACCTTATCCTTAGCTTTCATTCTCATGATATAAACCCCTTGAGTTGCACGTCCACTGGTTGGAATTTCATTAAGAGGAAGACGAATCATCTGACCTTCTTTTGAAATAACAATCAGATCACCCACCATTCCATCTTGTAAAATACGAGCGCCAACAATCTTTCCGGTACGAGGAGTAAGTGTAGCGGTTTTAACACCCGTTCCACCTCGAGCTTGGAAACGATAATTGGAAACTTTAGTACTTTTACTAAGACCATTCTCCATCACAACAAGTAGCTTGCTCGTCTCTTCATCATTGATCACATCCATTTGAACCACGGTATCATCACTCTTTAAACGAATCCCACGAACCCCCATACTATTACGCCCCATTGAGCGAACATCTCCTTGCTTAAAGCGAATACACTTTCCTTCACGAGTCACAATAACCACCTGATCACCTTCTTTGGTCGGCTTAACCCACCTAAGAAGATCTCCATCACGAAGCTTAATGGCGATCAAACCAGATTTGCGAACCTTTTTAAAGTCTTCAATCTTTGTCTTCTTAATGGTTCCTGATGTAGTTGTCATCGTAAGATACTCAGAACCCTCTTGTTTAGAATCATCAAACATAACCGTCGCATTCTCATTATCAAGCTGAAGCAAGTTTACGATTGCCTGACCACGAGCAGTTCGGCTGGCTTGCGGAATTTCATAAACCGGCAAACGGAATACTCGCCCCTTATCCGTGAAGAACAAAAGATTATTATGAGTACGAGTGTGAAGAATCTGAGTAATTTCATCCTCTTCTTTTGTACCCATGCCAATCACCCCCTTTCCTCCACGACCTTGCGTACGATAAACCGTTGGTGAAATGCGTTTCACATAACCTCCTTCAGTCAAAATCACCACCATTGGCTCATCAGGAATCAATGATTTCACATCAAACTGTCCAATCGCGTGAGGAATTACTTCGGTACGACGATCATCACCATATCTTTCAACAATATCGTTAGTTTCACCAGTAATAATATCAAGAACTTTCTGAGGATCACCTAGAATCCCTTCGCATTCAGCAATAAAATCAAGCTTAACCTTAAGTTCATCTTCGATTTTCTGCCTTTCTAATCCAGCCAAGGTCTGTAAACGCATTTCAAGAATCGCTTTTGCCTGGATTTCAGTAAGTTTGAATTTTTCCATCAAACCTTCTTTAGCATCCTCTTTAGTTGCTGATTTTTTAATCAATGTAATCACTTCATCAATATGATCCAAAGCGATTTTCAAGCCCTCAAGAATATGAGCACGGGCTTTAGCCACCTTCAATTCGAATTCGGTACGACGACGAACCACTTCCTGTCGATGACCGATAAATTGCTCGAGAATAACCTTAATGTCTAAAAGACGTGGTTGAATACCATTCACCAAGCCAATCACGTTAAAACCAAAAGAGGTTTGAAGCTGAGTGTGTTTATAAAGATGGTTAAGAACTTTTTTCGGATAAGCATCTCTCTTAAGTTCAACCACCACACGAACGCCTTTTCGACTGGATTCATCACGCAGATCAGAAATGCCTGTAATGACTTTTGATTGCACTAAATTGGCAATTTTTTCAACCAAAGAAGCTTTATTCACCTGATAAGGAATCTCGGTGATAATAATGCGGAATTTACCACTTTTCATTTCCTCAATTTCAGCACGACCTCTCATAATCACACTGCCTCGCCCTGTCGCGTAAGCCGTTTTGATCGCTTCAATATCGTAAACCATTCCACCAGTTGGAAAATCCGGCCCTTTGATAAATTGCATCAAGTCTTCAATAGTTGCTTCTGGATCTTTAATTAAATGAAGAACCGCTCCCATCACTTCCGTTAAATTATGAGGGGGAATATTAGTCGCCATTCCAACCGCAATACCCATTGTCCCATTTAAAAGAAGGGTAGGAGTACGACTAGGAAGTACCACTGGCTCTTTCAAACGCCCATCGTAATTCGGACGAAAATTGACCGTATCTTTTTCAATATCCGCAAGCATTTCATCAGCAACCTTCTGCATCTTCGCTTCGGTATAACGCATCGCCGCCGCATTATCTCC
>DAOWGG010000108.1 GCA_030637565.1 Candidatus Peregrinibacteria bacterium
AAGTCAGTAAAGTTCAAAATGCGGTTGTAAAATCTTTCTGGGAGCATGAATACGCCAACACGGGTGATCGTGAAAAGCAGGAAATGATTCCGTATTTCAGTTCTAAATTTGGTCCGTTTATCACCAATACAACTATTCGTAATATTATCGGTCAGCCGAAGAGTGCGTTTAATGTTCGTGAAATTATGGATAACCAAAAGATCCTTTTGGTGAATCTATCAAAAGGTAAAATTGGAGACGTAAACGCCCAGCTTCTCGGTTTGATTTTTGTGAATAAAATCAACATGGCTGCCATGGGTCGTCAGGAAATTCCAAAAGCCGATCGTAAAGATTTTTATATGTATGTGGATGAATTCCAAAACTTTGCTACAGATACATTTGCATCAATTCTTTCCGAAGCACGTAAGTATCGTCTGTCGCTTATTATGGCGCATCAGTATATTTCTCAGCTCACCAAAACCCCAACGGGTAAAGATGATTCTCGTGTACGTGATGCAGTATTTGGTAATGTGGGTAGTATGCTTAGCTTTAAGGTGGGTGCCGATGATGCGGAATATCTCGCAAAAGAATACGCTCCACTACTTTCTGAGCAAGACATTCTGAGCATTGCTAACTACAGCGCTTACATTAAATTGAACATCAATAACACCACCTCTCGTCCATTCTCACTCAAAACCATTTGGGATCCACAGGGGAATGATAAGATGGCTGAAGTGCTCAAGAAATACTCACGTATGAAGTACGGTCGAAAACGCATGTTCGTCGATCAGGAAATCGAAGCACGATTGGGAATCATTTAAGGAGGTCAGATAAAGTTATAGTTAGCTTAATTCTTACTGCTTAATCCTTAATGCTGTTTTCTGTGTGATTTTCTGCTAAAATACCCATGCTTTTTTTAACGATAGAATCATGCGAAAAATATTAGTCAGTTTCCTCATAGGCCTTTTTTTATTCCCTCAATTGGTCAGTGCAGCCGTGAGTTTCGATCTAAACAATGTACGTGCGGTGATTAATTCTGAAAGTACTGTGCAGGTCGAAAAAAACATCATTTTTGATGCTTCTCAATCCTTTCTGCCCGACGAAAAGGCTCAAACCTCTTATTCGTGGGATTTCGGAGACAATAGTGGATATCAAACAGGGGTTGAAGTCGTTCACTCTTATGCTCAGCCAGGAGATTATTTAGTTACTTTATCAGTTACGCAGAACGGAGAAACCGCTTCAATCGCTCGGAGCGTCGTGGCTTACGAGAAGCTATTTTTGCTTTTAACCGATGTAACCGAACGCCGTGCCAGTGTTGAAAACTTAACACAAAAAGCTTTCGAGAAAGGAATATTTATCAATACGATTGAAAGTTTCGATAGCACCACAGCGTTTATGTCAGAGGAGGCTCTTTCTAAAAAGTTAATTGAGGAAGTGGATATAATCCGTAACGTCGATGCCATTGCGATTTGGACGACTCGTGGAAGTGGAATCAACGCACTCACACGGTTGATCCGTGAGCGACATGAAGTGCAAGACGCCCTATCCGATAAAACCATTTTAGTGGTGTCCGACAAAAACTTGAAAACACTTGGGCGTATTATGCAGAGCAATTTCGATATTATTAAACCCAAGCAAATTGTTATTATGCGAGAGCATAAGCTTGAAGATTTGATTCGAATGCCAAGCGCCGACGCTTTTGTGAAAGATTTAGAAGCAGGAGTGGCTGAGCATCGTATTATTAACGCCGAAACACGCAATGTGAGCGTTTGGAACTCGATTTCTTATTTGGTGAATTTTATGATCAGCCAAGGAATCCCAAGCAACACTATCGTACTTTTACTCATGCTTCCCGTTATTGCTACTATTATTGCCTTTTTAAAGCAGGTGGTGGGAATCACCACCTTCGGTCTTTATACTCCCGCGATCATCACACTTTCATTTTTGGCATTGGGGCTTAAATTCGGATTGAGCATTTTGGTTATCATTTTGGTAACAGGAGCCATTTTACGTAAAGCGCTTGGTTCAATACGGTTACTCCACATTCCACGAATTGCCATTGTATTCACCATTTCGACGCTAATTATTTTATTAATGTTGGCCTTCGGAACTTATCTTGGAGTTAGTAATTTGGCTTCGATCGCCGTTTTCCCAATGCTGATCATTACCACTCTTGCCGAGAAATTCGTAAGTGCTCAAAGTGGAAAAGGGGTTTATGCGGCGGCACTTTTAATGCTCGAAACAACCGTGGTGTCCCTCATCTGCTACTGGGTGGTGGAATGGCAATTTTTACAAAATTTAATGCTCAGTTATCCAGAAATAATTTTATTACTCATTTTAGTAAATCTCGGTTTAGGTCGCTGGAGTGGACTTCGCTTCTTTGAATACATTCGCTTCCGCGAAGTCATGAGACATGCCGAAGAATAATCTTTCTTCGAAATTTCTAATTTAAAATTCAAAATAACCAATTTTCATTGAATGATTAATTAGAAATTTAGAATTTAAAATTCTTTGGAAATTGATGATTAGTAATTCAAAATTCAAAATTTAATCAAAGATAAAGATGTGGTTCTTCCATAATCCAGGGTTGCTCGGCATCAATGCTAGAAACCTGAAATACATCAAAGCGTATAATCCAAAAAAAGCCATTATGATGGCGGATAGTAAAATCAAAACCAAAAATTTCCTGTCTGCAAGAGGGATTCCTGTGGCCAAATTATACAGCTCTATCCACAACAAAAAAGAATTGGAAAGCTTTGATTGGAGCAGCTTGCCCAATTCCTTTGTCGTAAAACCCAATTCGGGTTACGGAGGCGAGGGGATTTTGATTATCACTGGAAGAAAGGGGGGGAATTGGCTCCAAGGGAACGGAAAGATAATGACACAAGAAGAATTAGAGCGGCATATTCTCGATATTCTTGATGGTCGATATTCTTTGGCAAATATATCCGATATTGCCTTTTTCGAACAACGACTTGAAGCCCCTGAACCTTTTAATAAAATGTCCTACAAGGGTCTCCCCGATATTCGTGTGGTGACTCATAATCTTATCCCTGTAATGGCGATGATGAGGCTCCCTACCGAAGAATCACAAGGAAAGGCCAATGTTCATTTAGGAGGAGTAGCCATCGGAATCGATATCGCAAAAGGTGAAATGACTTACGTCACTCAATACAACAAAGAAATTGATAGTATTCCAGGAGAAGGTCCTGTAAAGGGGACCAAAACTCCACACTGGGATGAAATACTGCTCATTACTTCCAGGGTGCAAGACATCACAAATCTCGGTTTCGCAGCGGTCGATATCACACTCGATAAGAGCGGTCCGATGCTACTCGAAATTAACGCACGTGCTGGGCTAGCAGTGCAAATTGCTAATATGGCACCGCTTCGTCGTCGATTAGAGCGCATTGAGGGAATTAAGGTAGCTTCACCCGAAAAAGGGGTGCGTATTGCTCAGGACATCTTTGGTCACAAGATCGAAAATAAAGAGGAGCAAAAAGTACCCAATAAACCCGTGGTCGGAAATCTAGAGCGCATTGAGGTAATGGGGAGAAAGGGGAATAAAAAAATTATTGCTCAAATCGATCCGAATATCGAAAAATCAATTTTGGATCAAAAAGTGGCAGAAGAAATTAAATTGGACGATGATGGTTACTGCAAATTCAATTTATCTGGGCATCGCTTGCAAACGGTTGTGGAAACAAAAGATTTTAGTGAGAAGAAATTTAAAATGATTGTGGGTCAACGCGACTTGCGTAATTTTTTGATCGACCCAACCAAACATATGGCTGTTGAAAAAATGGAATCTGATCAAAGCTCAAGTATTGCTCATATTGTGCGGCAATTCAGCATTCAAGAACTAAGTAATATCGACGAAGAATTATTTAAAATTGATGGTGAAATTCGACTACTCGCTCATTTAAAACCTATCAATCTTCAAGATGAACACAATAAATTTTTAGTCGATCCAACCTACAATCCGCAGTTTGAATATAAGCCATTAAAATTCAATCCAAAAAACTTATACACTCGTTTAGATCGCATCGAATTCCCAGATTCATCCATAGGTGTTTTATGGAGAAAAAAGGCCGATGAAATCAGGCGAAAAATTGAACTTTTAGAAGCACGTGGAACGGATCAATTCACTGAAAAGTCCATTCAGTTGTACGGTGCACCCGACGAAAAACTACTTGAACAAGCAATGGACGAGATAAAAGAAATGCCTGATAAATTCCCAGAAGCCGGTAAAATTTTAACCGTTAAAGAGGCTAAGAAATTATTTGAACAAGCGATCGAAGAATTTGGATTGAAAGGATGGAGTGTAAAAATTAAAAAAGATATGGTTTCAGACGCGATCGCTGGAAAGGAAAATTCAGTAATGCTTCGTGAAGGGGCAACTTTCTCGGAAGAACGCTTAAAAGGAACCATTGCCCATGAAATTGAAACGCACGTGTTTACGGCAATGAATGGAAGCCAACAGCCTTATAAAATATTCCAAAGAGGTTTGGCGGACTATTTAATGACGGAGGAGGGTTTGGCGGTTTATAATCAAGAACAAACCGAGTCTAGCGCAACGCCAAAAAAATACTGGCCCGCCTCATCAGTGGTTGGGATTCACACAGCGATCAATGGATCTTTTGCTGATGTATATGCCGAAGTGGTGAATCTTGGTTTTGGGATTGAAAGAGCTTGGAAAGTGGCGCTGAAAGCTAAACGAGGAATTTCTGACACTGCACAGCCAGGGGCATTCACCAAGGATTTCGTTTATTTTAAGGGATATCGGATGATATTAGACTTCATAAAAAATGGAGGAGATTTGAAAAAGCTTTATTATGGAAAAATCAATTTGGAAGATCTCGATATCGTCAAAAAAGTGAAAGGGCTCAAATCACCCACTTTTTTACCCGCTCATTTGAGAGGAGAATAAAATACATTAGAGTTCAAAATATTCATGATTATTAAAAATATGAGAAGGGTTTTTTCATGTATTCCAGAACAATAAACTTAATTTTAATTTAAGTATTATTTTAATATTATTTAATACTATTATTCTA
>DAOWGG010000040.1 GCA_030637565.1 Candidatus Peregrinibacteria bacterium
AAAAAGAAAGAAATATTATTTTTTCAAACTTGCACTATTTTTCTAAATGCATATAATAGTCGCGCGGGGTAGAGCAGTGGCAGCTCGTCGGGCTCATAACCCGGAGGTCACAGGTTCGAATCCTGTCCCCGCAACCAAATAAACTGACATATAATGGTCAGTTTTTTTATTATCAAAAAATCCTACACATCATCCAAAAACCACATTAGACAACATGACATATAAAATAGTGAATTTTAGCCACTTTTTTGTCCATAATTGTTATTAAATAACATCTGTCTATCTTCGCAACATAAAAAGTGTAATAAAAGTGTCGAAAATCAGTTATAAGTTGTTGAAAATTAGGCTTAATATTGCGGTTTCTGGAAACCATGTCCAAAAAGGGCTAAAAAACGTTTTGGTTGACACAAAAACACCACTTCAATAGAATGATTTCGATAAAGAAAAAAAGTGTCTATCAAAATAAAACTTTTACCCCTCAAAAACCACAATAAAACATAAGTATGTTGATTTTAGTTTTATACCCTGAAATCTGCATACGTTGTCTAGTATCACAGAGTGTCGCACAGTCCTTGAAAATTAGCACCGATATCCCCTATCGACCCCAGGCAGAAGTCAAAAAATTGATGATTTGACTCCTGTCTGCGATCGAATACAACCATTGGGTCGCTTGCTCCTTAACACCACCGTAAAGTAGTCATTCCGAATGAATCGGAACCTACTATAAAAACCCTATAACCCCGCCAAATGCGGGAATTTCACAAATCAATAGGTTTATTGATTTATCAGGAGATCCGTGAATTATCCGGATCACCTCAAACTTAAATAAGCAAAGTAACTAGGCCTTACTCACCCCTACAAGGGTAGAAGGTCATAAATAATAATAAACCACTTTGCAATTAAGAGGCGGTCTGCCTTATTGGTAGCTCGCTCACACGAACCCAACCCCTCGAGTAATCGAGAAATGGTTCACCCCCCTCATATATATCTTAGATCCCCGCCTTCGCGGGAATGACAATTTATATATAGGGATTGTTTTACTTTTTATTTCTTTTAACTCAAAACTTTATGTTTAAGAGTCTAAAAAGAGCTGTGGCTACACTTGCTACATTGGCACTTATGGTGACCAATACAGGTTTAGCTTTCGCTCAAACTTTCAACGACATACCAACAGACGCTTGGTATTTCGATTTAGTTGAACAATTAGTAGACGAAGGTGTGTTTGATGTTTCAGACAACTTCCGTCCTGCTGACAAACTTAACCGTGCTGAATTGGTTAAGATCGTTATCACTGCGATGGACGGTCTAGCTGATTACCAAGCGCCCGCTACTCCTACATTTGACGATGTATCTGTAGACGCTTGGTTCTACGAGTACGTTGAAGCTGCTGTTCAGCTTGGTGTTGTATCTGGTTACACAGATGCATCAGGAAACCTAACAGGAATGTTTGGTCCTGGTGACACTGTTAACCGTGCAGCCGCTACCAAAATTTTGGTAAACGGTTTCGCTGTTCCTACAACCCTTAACCCAGGTTCTGGATTCCCAGACGTTGGGGAACCTGACTGGTTTCACGACTACGTTGTAACTGCTTACAACATGTCTATACTAGACGGTTATTCTGACGGTCGTTTCGGACCTGCAGACCCTGTTACACGTGCACAGGTAGCTAAGCTAACTGTAAACGCTCAGGATCCTATCATCCGTTCTCAAGTGATCGGAGATGTTACTGATCCAGCTGACATTATTCTTGGTTCAGGTGCTTTAGAGCTTTCTCTAAATGACAATACTCCTCCTTCTACTACTATCCCTATGTCTGCAACCAGCGTTGATCTTCTTTCTATGGATTTCACTGCTGCTGACGACGATGTAACGCTTGCTAACTTAGTAGTTACTCGTGGTGGTGTAGGACAAACAACCGATTGGGAAGGTCTGTACATTTACGATGGTTCAACCCGTTTGACCACCGCTCGCTCTATTAACAGCGATACCAATACAGCTACTTTCTCTTTGAACGTACTAGTTAGCGCAGGAACCACTAAAGCACTTCGTTTAGTTGGTGATTCTTCTTCATCTCCTCTTCCAAGCAACCAACATTACTTCTATGTTGCTTCTGCTGCTGATGTTACTTCTAATGCTCAGTCTGTGGCTGGTGACTTCCCAGTTGCTGGTAACACTTTCACTATGGGTAGTGTTGCTGTAACAAGTCTTGCTATCTCTGCTGGATCTGAGCCTTCTCAGCCAGTGGTTGGTGCAAGTAATGTAGAAATCGCTGCTTTCAAATTGGCTGCTGGTGCAGAAAATGATGTAGCTCTTCATCAAATTACTTTGACTCAGAACGGTTCTCTATCTTCTTCTAAGATCGTTAACCTACGACTCCTTCGTGGTACTGATGAAGTTGGATACGCTACTGGATTTGACGGAGACCTAGTTGCTTTTGTACTAGAAACTCCTTTTGTAATCGACAAAGGACAAACCAAAAATTTCTACGTTCGCGCAGATATTGATGGGGGTCGTCCTAACGATGACAGCATCCAATTATACCTAGACGAAAGTACTGACCTAGTTGGTATTGACCAACAATATGGTTACGGTACAACCGTTACCAACAATTACACGACAGCTTTCTCTCTTCCTATCACTTTGAAGGGTGGAAAAGTTACTGTTGCTGATAATGGTCCTGCTGCTCATCAAGTAGCTCAGAACACTACTAACGTAGCGCTTCTAGACTTCAGCATCACTGCTGACCGTGACATTGATGTTAAAGATATGGATCTTCAATTGATGGCTGGTATCGGAGGAAACTTCTCAGATGTTCCTGTTCCTACTCTTGTTCCTGTCACTTCTGCTATTGCTGCTGGTACCACTGCTACTCCTGCTGTTCCTGCTACTTTTGCTACTGGAGCATTGCAAGATGTTGCAATAAGCGCTGCTACTGCTGGTCTTGCTGGTAGCTCTCAAACAGTTACAGTTACTATGATTGCTGCTGCTACTCTTGCTTGTAATGTAACCGCTGGTGGTGCTGCTCTTGCTATAGAATGTGAGGCTGGTGCTACTACAGCTACATTAGCTGCTGCTATTGCTAGTGATGGTCTATTCACCACTACTGGTGGCTCTGTAGCTCTTGCTACTGCTGGTACTGTAACCTTAACGGGTGGTGCTGATCTTATTCCTGAAGTTCTTGCAGGTGCAACTCCTAACCTAAGAACAGGTTTCATGACAACTACTGCTCATGCTGGAGACGTAGCCGATGTATTTAGTGTTACTATTAGTGGTACCACTTACTACTGTGCTTTAGCTACTGCTGCACCAGACACTTCTGTTGCTAACGTAACTACAGATTGTCCTGCAGTAACTCCTGCTGGTGGTGAAATCATCACATGGGGTCTTGATCCATACCAATGGATTGAAAACGTACGAATTGTAGACATCGATACCGGTGCAACCCTTCAGGGTCCTGTTACTCGTTTCAATGCTACAACCGTAAGCACTGGTCCATTAAACACAACTTACTCTAAAAAGATGTCTGAGGATTACAGCCTAGTGGCTGGTGACACTCGACACCTTCGTGTAGAGGCTGACTTCAACCAGAACATGCCTTCTGGATTGGAAGTACAGGCTTACATCAACTTCAAACCAGCACTTAGTGCTTACCTTAAAGACGTTGACGCTAACAAAGCGGTTCCAACTGGGGATATTGTTGGTGGTGAAATGACTGGTAAAAAGATGACTATTAAACAAAATAGTCTTACCGTTGCTAAAACCACTAACGTGTTGACTCGTCAGCATGTTAAAGGTTCTCAGGGTGTAAATGCTTTACAGATTGCATTGCAAGCTGGTGACGCTGGTGACATTACCGTTAAAAAGTTGATCATGCGTGTTTACGCGGATGACGATGGTACTTTCAACAATCTTGGAGGTGCTGCTACTGGTGATGTAGAAGCTAAAAACTACATTTCTAGCGTATCTCTATACGACGGAGACACTCTAGTAGCTGGTCCTGTAGCTCTTGAATTAGTTGGTGGACTCGTTGGAGCCACTTACCTTCCTGAAACAGCGACTTCTTACGACAAGGCATTGTTTGAAAACTTCTCTCTTGTTATTCCAAAAGGACAAACTAAAAACCTAACGGTTAAGTTTAACCTATTGAATAACACAGGTGCGCTCACTTACTACCTTGCTGTAGATATGGATCCTGCTGCTGATATTACAGCGGAAGACGTAGACTCTAATACAGTAACCGCTAGCTCTGGTCATTTGAACTTACTAGCATCTCCAACTCCACAGATCGTAATGATTGGAAGTGGATCTCTTTCTGCTAGTGTAACTGGTAGCTATTCTCCTGAAGTGTACGTAGGTGGAACCAATGATCTATTGGTTGCTCAATACAAATTCACTGCAGAGAAAGAAGCTTACACAGTGAACACATTGACCGTTCTTAACGACGCTGATGGTATTCTTAACACTGCAGAAGAAACCAACGTGATTGAAAACGTAGTATTGGTTTACACAGATATCAATGGTTCAGAACAGACTCGTTCTGGTTCTCTAACTGCTGGATTATCTGTTAAATTCAGTGATCTTGGATTCTACATTCCTGAAGAAGGAGGTGCAACTCTAAAGATCTACGCTGATACTAAAGCGATCGACACTCAATTCTTCAGCCTTTCTGGTAAGAAGTTCAAACTCGCTCTTAAAGAGTTGAACACAGGTTCTTCTGAATTCGAAGCAATTGGTGTTTCTTCTTCTGAAGCAAACTACTTCTTAGCTCCTACAGACATTACAGGTGCTGCTAATTTAGCAACAAATGTATTACGTCGAGCTAAACCAATATTCACACACCTTCCTAACACAAATGTTCTAAGTACTACTAATAACTTCTACCAATTCTCTGTTACCGCCAATGGTGGTGACGTGACCCTAGGTCGTTTGGTATTTGATGTAGCAACTAGTGGAACAGTTACAGGTGTAGCTAACCTAAGAATCCAAAGTAGTGATACTAGCCTGCAAAGTGTTGGCGATGTAAGTGGTTCTACAGTTACAATCGTTGGTGCACAAGCAATCGTTGCTTTTGACCAACAGCAAACCATTCCTAGCGGTGATACTTTCTACTACGTGTTGAAAGGAGACATCGTTGGTGGCCTAGCGGACAACGACAGTGTTGAAGTTCGCTTCGCAAGTGGTGATGAAGCCGTTGAAGTAACCAATTTTTTAGCTGGTCCTGGTTATGACAATGACAATGACTTAGTCCTACTTACAGCTAACACCACATATCTATCTGGTGCTGCTGCTGGACAAGGATTGTTCGTAACGGGTGGATACCTAGGAACTGTAGGTACTGCTCTTAACGTGGTCTGGTCTGATCACTCCGGTGGTAACTCTTGTTCTTCACTCGATCCAGTAGCTGATCCAGGATGTACTGTTCTGGGCACAGCGGTTTCTAAGGGTCATGTTTACCCAGAAATCGTAGCTGGTGCTGTAACTCCTGATTCAGGTACAGCCGACTGGACAAATGGATACTTGTTGAACATTGAGCAACTTGATCCAACAAACTTAACTAAATAGTTTAGTTGATACTTGTTTGTCCCTGGTTAATTAACCAGACGGGTTAAAAGCCAAAACAAAAAAGACCTCCCTGACGCTTCGGCCGACGGGAGGTCTTTTTGTGTATAACCATTTAATCTCCCCCTTAACTAAGGGGGAGCCGACTCACCGAAGCCTTGTGCGAAGGTGGGACGGTGGGGGTCATACGAAGGGGGGTCATGACAGAGCTCTTTTTGTGTATAAGAAAAAATGTTAAAGTGTATAAAGAATTATCGTGTTATTTAGATTTTATTAATATCACCACTATGAGTCAGTTTAAAAACTTCATTATTCTAATTTTATTAATGTTGGCAGCGGTTCCTGTTTATGCTGAAGATACTACTCGTTTTCGGCAAAATCAAAACACAGAATTTTTTAATACAATTAATATAACTGCTTATGGTGAGGGAGAGATTCTTTCTGCTTATGATGTTCGCCTGATATTGCCCACCGAAGGTCCGATTTTATGGGGAAGGGATATATCAGAGGTGGTATTTGGAGGAAGCGCAGCCGAAAAGGCAATAATGCCATTCAATCCTTCCTTTTCAGAAGACGGGCGCATCATTACAATCCCTATTGAAAATGATTTTTTATCAGGCGAAACATTAACCATAAATGGATTAAAAGCAAAAACATACGACAAAGAGATCAATCAGTCGGTGGGTTTAGATTTGAACGGAGATGGTATATTCGACAGAGGTGCTCATCTATTTTTTATTACGAGTACAAGCGTACGCGATCTGATCTCGACCTACGATCCAGCCAACTTTGAAGCGACTTACAGCATAGAAGATAACAGCGTTCAGCTGACATGGAACAACCCGCCCGATTACGACTTTAATCAGGCAAACCTCACTAAATTCATCACTCGAGTTGGAAAAACATCCGAATTACAGCGTCCACTGGGATTTGGTCAAATCAATAATTTTTTAGATACCTCCGATCTACAAGAGGGTGATGTGATTCGTTATGTGTTAACGGCCGTAGATCATTACGGAAACCTAAGCAATGAACTTGAACAAGTCATCACTATTGGTGAAGAGGTGATAGAGGAGCCTGTCGCCCCAGAGCCAACCCCAGAGCCAGAAACCCCATCCGAACCAGAAGAGTCCGACGATCCAGAAATAAATCTCGTGAGTCGATTATTCAACTATTACAACGTGCGCTACCAAATAAAATGTTTAGCGGCTACGGCTAACGCCACTAGTAGTGCATGTTTATGGTCTAAAATCGATATGGTTTACGCGCAGGAATTGCTCTTCCGCTCAGACGTTGATGTAAGCCTCTCTGACCGTGATTTGTATTTAATGGCCCTTCGGGTCAAATGGCCAGAAGCACGCTATCAAACAAACTGTATTGAGGCGGTGGAGCCTGCCAATACCTGTCCTGCATTGGAGAGATCTTTAAAGCGCATTCATTATTTTATTGATTAGAGCCTGCATTTTAATTAGAATAGTATCTCTTAAAGAGTCATAACATTATTATAAAACTATGAAAAAATTCACCCATTCACTCATCATCATTTTATCCATCTTTGTTCTGTCTGCCTGTCAGTCTAAATGGTCACCAGAAGTAGATCTAACTCCCGAAGAAAGATCTGCCATTGAAGCTGAGATAGTGGAAATTCAATCATCTATCGATGAACAAATCAGCGAATCTGAAAAAGCTGATATCAACACCTACATAAGAATGGCTCGTAAATATGAGGATCTGGGAAGCTTGAAAAAGTCAGAAGCTATTTATAAGCAATTAATTGAAGAGAAGCGAGTTTCAAGTACAATTCATAACAACTTGGCTCAATTATATGAAACAGTGGAGGATTATGAGAAAGCCATTGAGCAATATACCATTCTCACTGACACTTTGTTTGAATCCCAGTATTTAAAAAATATCACATGGGTTTACATTAAAACGGGAGAGCGAAAACTGGCAGAAAAATACTTTAATGCATGGCAGCAAGCTTTCCGAACCACCGACGTAATTATCCAAGATGCCATCAAAGAATTAAGAGCGGCTGAAAAGGCAGCGAAGGAATAAAATATTTTTCCCTGTCGTTTTGAGTGTAGCGAAGAACCTTTTGATCCCACTTTTTATCATCCCGAACCCCAACTGTCATCCTGAACCTGCCTACCGGACAGGCAGGCTTGATTCAGGATCCATGGCAGGCAGAGAGGTGGCTGTGATTATTCAGATGGGACAATAAAGGGGCTAAATTGTGGACGCAAATCACAATAGGGCGCACAACTGGGTCCACAATGGGAATTTCTGTTTATCAAAAGCCACTTTTCGTGTATCTTCTTATGGCATTTTAGCTATAACTAAGTTTAATTATGAAAGTCGATATCAAAAAACTCCCAAAATCCGAAGTACAGCTCACTATTACCGTTCCTTACGACATTTACCAAAAGTGGGAAAAGAAGGCATTAGAAGATCTTGGAAATCACATTAAAGTCGATGGATTTCGTGCAGGGAGTATCCCCGAAGACATCATTCGTCAGAACGTTACAGAGGAAGTCCTAAAAGGGTCTACGCTTGATTATTTATTACAGCAAACCTACGCTGAGGCCATTCAAAAAAATGACATTCATGTAATCGCTCGTCCTAAAGTCGATATTAAAACCGACATCAAAAAAGAGGGAGATGATTTTGTTTATGAAGCGGTTGTAGCAGTGATGCCAGAAATAAAAATGGGAGATTACAAAAAGATTAAAATCACCCGTGAAGAAGCAAAGGTAGAGCCTAAAAAAATAGAAGAAACCATGCAATTGGTTATGGATCGTTTTGCGGAGTGGGAAAATATAGATCGTAAGGCAAAAAAAGGTGATCGAGGTGAATTGGAATTTGAAGGGTTCGACGAGGAAGGAAAGGCAATCCCCAATACTGCCAGCAAAAACCACCCTGTTGTTTTAGGAGAGGGTGTTATGGTTCCTGGTTTCGAAGACGCAGTGATGGGCATGGGAGTGGGTGAAAAAAAGGAGTTCGATGTCACTTTCCCAAAGGATTATCACGCACAGCCAATGCAGGGGAAAAAGGTTAAATTCAAACTCAGCCTAACCCGCTTAGAAGAGAAAAAAGAGCAAAAAATGGATGACGCGATGGTTGAGAAAATCACAGGTGAAAAGCAAAACGTTGCTGATTTTAAAAAACGAGTAGAAGAAGATTTGAAAGTTGAAGTAGAAAAAAAGAATAAGCAGGAATTTGAAAATAAAGTGGTGACAGAGATTCTTAAAATCACAAAAGTCGACGTTCCAGAGACACTGATCGACCAAGAAATTGAAGGGATGTTGGGAGAGCAAAAACAACGAGTTCAACAACAAGGTATGGAATGGGATAAATACCTTGAGCACATCAAAAAAACAGAAGATGATTTTAAGAAAGACATGAAAAATCCAGCCGAAGAGCGTATCAAGGCTCGACTGGGAGTTCAGGAGGTGATTAAGGAAGCAAAAATAGAGGTATCCGATAAAGAGGTGGAAGAAAAGATGGAAGAAATGCTTAAAAAATACCCAGAAGATCAGCAGAAACAGGCTCGAGAGCAATTCGAAAAAGACGACAAGGCTGCCGCATATTTGCGCAATGAAATATCAGCTGACAAGCTGTTTGAAATGTTCACGAAATAGCCTCCTTATCTAAAAGGTCGAATTTCGAATTCAGAATCTCCAATTTCCAAACAATTTTTAATTACCAATGTTTAATGAATTAAGCATTCAGCATTCGATATTGTTTGGAAATTGGTTATTTAAAATTTTAAATTGAATAATTCCTTCAAAGATTAGCCAATCTCTTTCACAGAAAAAACGCCATTCACATTTTCTAAATCCCGAATGACGTGGTTGAGTGTCTCCAAACTATCAAGGCTGGCAGTGATAATAAAGTGGCCTTGGTCAGAGCTATCTTCACGCACATTTTCAATATCCAAAATAGGCAATTGATTTTGTACAAAAACATCTGCCACATCTCTCAAGAGTCCAATACGAGAACGACGTTCAACTCGTAATTTAGTAGTATACTGAGGAATTTTCTTGGTGCTCCAAGTGGTTTTAATAAACCGATTATCCTCCAGCCCTCGCAGTACCTTACAGTCTTTTCGGTGAATCGTAACACCACGACCTCGGGTGATGTAACCGATAATACTATGGTCCGGTGTGGGGGTGCAACAAGAGGCCAATTGGGTTTTATGCCCTTTTTCACCTGTAATCAATATCTCCGGATGTTCTTCAAAGCTAACCCCTTCTGTCAAGGCTTCACGGCTAGCCTGCTTAGGTACGGGTTCTTTGGTCATATGATCGAGGGCAACCACCTTCTTAATTACATCAATCGAATTCAAAGAGCCATTTCCGACACGTTCAACCAAATTTTCACGCTCTCGGATTGAAAGTTTTTCCCCCTCATACACTTTAAATAAACTTAGGTTGGGGTCCAGCAAAGGCTGATTAAATTGCTTGAGTTTTTTATTAATGTAGTCCTTTCCAATTTTTAAAATCTTTTCACTGTCCTGAGTGTTAAACCATTGCTTGATACGAGATTTAGCAGCAGAAGTGATTGCAAACGAAAGCCAGTATCGATTGGGCTGCTCAACATTGCTGGTAACAATTTCAACCACCTGACCATTCTTTAATTTATAGTCCAGTGGTACAATCCGCCCATTTACTTTTGCTCCACGACAACGATGACCAATGCTTGTGTGAATAGCATAAGCATAATCAATAGGGGTCGCATTATAAGGCAGGTCAAAGACATCGCCTTTTGGTGTTAAAACAAAAATTCGATCATGAAAAATATCAACGCTAAGCGATTCAATGAATTCAGAATTACTTTTCAAATTCTCGTGTAATTCCACCAAATTTTGTACCCAATTTAATTTTTCTTGGTCAAACGGAGCTGCCTTTTTTTGTTCTTTGTAATGCCAGTGAGCCGCAATACCAAATTCCGCAATTTCGTTCATGCTTTTGGTACGAATTTGAACTTCAATCGGCTGATTGTGGAGCTTGGGACAAAGGCCAATCAACGTGGTGTGCAGACTCTGATAGCCATTGCTCTTGGGAACAGCAATATAATCCTTAAAACGACGAGAAAGAGGCGTCCAATGCTTGTGAACCAACCCAAGTGTTTGATAACACTGTGCCTCATCTTCAACAATAATACGAAGCGCAAAAATGTCATAAATTTCAGAAACATAATTCTTACCTTTCTTCTTTAGTTTTTTAAAAATACTGTAATAATTTTTAATTCGTCCTTCAATTTCTGCGTTTAAATTAGCGGCTTTGAATGTTTTTAAAAGAATAGCCTTACTGTCTTTAATGGTGTCATTTTGTTTGCCAGTAATATTTTCCAGTTCTTTAACCACTTCTTTATATTCTTTGGGGTGAAGGTGTTGAAAGCACAGTGTGTCGAGTTCATTTTTGATTTTATAAATACCCAAACGAGAAGCAATCGGTGAATAGATGCTAAGGGTTTCTTCAGCAATTCGTTTTCGTTTATCATCCTTATTCAAATGCTCCAACGTACGCATGTTATGTAAACGATCGGCTAGTTTAATTAAAACCACACGAATGTCTTTTGCCATCGCTAAAAACATCTTTCTTAAGTTTTCAATTTGTCGTTCGCGCCCCCGATAATGAACTTTTCCCAACTTTTCCAACCCCTTTAAAAGAGGAATCATTTCATCCCCAAAATGTTTGCGAATTTCATCGAGCTCAGTCGGTGTGTCCTCCAAAACATCATGTAACAAAGCCGCAATAATCGAGTCTTCATCCGGTCGCAATGTTAAAAGAATATTGGCAACCTCCAATGGATGCTGGATATAAGGCTCACCCGAAAAACGCTCCTGACCGGCATGGGCTTCACTTGCAAATTCATAGGCAAAACGTAACCGTTTTTCATCTAAAGACGGCAAATAGGTTTTTGCTTTTTTGATAATACCCTCAATGGAAACATCATTGGACATAAAGAGCGGATTAATCCCTAGGGGGAGGATTCCAATATCATATCATTTTTTGTATATTTCGGCAAACTAATTCTAAATAATGGCTTTTAGCTTGTAGCTTGTTATCATAATTTTGTTGTAAACTGTATATTGTCATTTAATTGTCAGATTATTATGAACAAAGCTCTTCTCGTTATTTTAGATGGTTTTGGAGAAGCTCCAGCAGGTCCAGCGAATGCCATTTCTTTAGCAAAAACACCTCATTTAAATGAATTACGCAAAAAATATCCTCACGGTATTCTCCAATGTACAGGAGAGGCTGTTGGCTTAACTGAAGGGGCGATGGGGGGATCTGAAGTTGGGCATTTCACGATGGGTGCAGGACGTGTGGTTCCGCAGTTTTTACTCGCGATCAATCGGGCGATCAAAGATGGCTCTTTCTATGAAAATAAGGCACTGTCAGATGTTTATCATTACGCGAAAAAAAGTGGTAAAAAACTCCACCTAATGGGTATGATTTCCGACAAAGGTGTTCATTCCGATATCAGCCATTTACTCACCTTAATGGAATGGGCCAAAAAAGAAGGAATCGAAGATCTCTATATTCATTGCATCACAGATGGGCGCGACGTAGAAGAGCGAAGTGTGAAACGATTTTTAGAAATAGTCGAAAACAAAATCACCGAATTGAGTATGGGGAAAATCGCCACCATTATTGGTCGATACTACTCCATGGATCGCGATCGAAATTGGGACCGAACGGCGGAAGGATACCGATTGACCACGCAAGGAAAGGGGGAGGAGTTCAGCGGTTTCAAAGAAGCCATTGATCATTTCTACAAAGAAGATCCAAAGCTAACCGATTATTATTTGCCACCCATTCTCATCGACAAAAATGGGCTAATCGAAACAGGTGATGCGGTGATCTTTTTCAACTATCGAACTGATCGAACCAAGCAGCTCACCGCCGCATTCACCGATCCTGATTTTACCGAATTCGACAAAACAATTGGAGATGTTCATTTTGTTTGCATGGGGCCTTATTCCGAAATCGCACCAGTGGCATTCAAAATCCCAAAAATAGAAAATAATTTGGCCACATGGCTCTCTAAAAATGCGGTTCCACAACTCCGTGTCGCTGAAACCGAAAAATACGCTCATGTTACCTTCTTTTTCAACTCACAAGTAGAGCATCATGTGCCACTTGAAGATCGTATTTTGGTGCATTCGCCAAAAGTGCCAAGCTACGATCAAAAACCCGAAATGTCCGCACCAGAAGTAACCGAAAAAGTACTTTTAGCGCTTCATGATTCTCATCATCAGGTTGTTATCGTCAATTATGCGAATGGTGATTTGGTGGGTCATTCTGGCAATCTAGAGGCATCGGTGAAGGCAATTGAATCCATCGATGAATGTCTCGGAAAACTACACGAACAAGCGATGAAATACGGTTACACGATGTTAGTAACAGGAGATCACGGAAACTGTGATGAGATGAAATATCCCGACGGCTCTCAAAAGCCCGCACATTCCATGAATCCAGTAATATTTTTGGCTTGTGATCCAGAAGAAAAAATCAAATCAGTTCGCGATGGTGGTCTGGAAGACGTCGCTCCCACTATTTTGAGGCTACTCGAAATTGATACACCAGAGGAAATGACAGGGAAGTCGTTGATTTAGGTTCGTACAATAACCATTATAAAAGATCCATCATGTTTCGGACGGCGGTAAAGACCGCGACTTACTTTTGTGCTGTATTTACTCTTGATGCATTAAGTTTTTGTATTACTCACGCTTCCTTCTTTTTTGGTAGCAAAAAAGAAGGCAAAAAACTATTGGGGGTTACAAAACCAAAGTCACCGTTATACCCTTCATCATCGCTGGGCATTATTGTAACCCCCAAACCCCCACGTGCTTTTTTCTTCTTTGTACATCTAAGTAGATATTAGTGCCGCTGAATACGGGGCGATCACTTGTGGTTTTAGTAATTCAAAAACATTGATACAAGGTAATGCGGGTTTGGGCAGAGTGAACGTGGTAAGTAATGGTTAAATGCACAATGTTAATTGCACGTTTCACAGAGCCCAACACTTTTTTGCTTCGTTTTTTTAGTGATAAAAAATGAAGAAGGGTGAACTATGCTTCATCGCTGTACATAAAAGCAGCATTACAAAAAAAAGGTCAGTCGCGGCTTGCCGCTAAGGGAGGTTAAAGCTTGGTTGTAGAATGGTTATTGTGCGGAATGGTTTTTCTAGTACAATAAAGATGGTAACTAAATACTCATGAATTCAGAGCTCACCGAAATCATCATTCCTTCCATTGCCTTTTTTGTTGGCTTTCTGCTGACATTCACGCTTTTGGAGCTATTGATTATTTTAATGCTGAACGGATTCGTATTAAAACACTGGAGTTTTGTGGTGGATGTGGTAATTAAGGCACGAGTTCAGCATGGAAAACTTATTCAACGGATCACCTTGGCTTCTGTTGCTGTTTTTTTAACTTTGCTTTTTTATTACACCAATGTTTTAACAATTATTCGTGAATCCTCTCCAGAGGAGCAATTGTATGTAGCAGAGATTTTATTGGTTGTTCTTTTTACTTATATTCGATCAACGCGTTATGTGGTTGAACTGACTTTTCTGAAGTCTATTCATAAATACCTGTATATCTATCTATCATCACTTATTGCAGTGGTAATGATTTTAGTGGTTCATGCTCAGTATGAGAATTATCAAAAGCTGATCAACGCCACACTGATTGCTCCTGTGGAAGCGCAAACTAAGATTGTGATGGAAAACTACAAGCGTAAGCATCTTCTGAATGAGTTCCGTCGCCAAATTCACAATAATACCTGTGAATATGTGGACTATACATTTGATCTTAAAGAAGGAAACACAAAGCACTTTTTGTATGTCACCACCGATCCAGAGCTCAGTACTAGCAATGTGACTCACAGCGGTGATGATACGACGAATTACACGACAGGACATGCTTGTACTAAGGACGGTGAAACTTTTCTTTTAACTGAGTATGGCTTATGGTTCTGGGTGATCGACACTGGTGAGCCAGAAGAACTTTCGGGTGAGGCGGATTTGGTGATTGAAGATACCCCGTAGTGACGCGCCATGGCGCGTCACTACGGGGTTCAAACCCTCTTGCCAAAATTCTAAAAAAATTCTAAAATATCCTCACTCTAACAAATACCTATGTCGGTTTATTCGGTGCGCCCCGAAATGATTCCATTGGCCAAGAAAATTATTTTGAAACTCTCGGAAGAGAAGGTTTTGGATGAAAAAAAATTAAAGCTGATTCGAAATAAACTTACGAAGCTAAATGGAGGAGTTTTGCCTAAGAATCTAGAATTGGTTCAAGCGTATCGGGATTTGGTTGATGAAGGAAAAATAGAAAGTTCATCGGCCGTCCTCAAAATAATTCAGAAACGAAAAATCCGTACCCTTTCGGGGATTGCGAATATTACCGTTTTAACAAAGGATTTGGGTTGCCCGGGAGAATGTATTTTCTGCCCAGCGGAAACAGGCATGCCAAAGAGTTATCTAAGCAATGAACCTGCGATGATGCGAGCGGTTCGCAACGAGTTTGATTCTTATAAGCAGGTTAAAACTCGGTTGAATGGACTACTGGCTCAAGGACACGATGTTACTAAAATTGACATTCGGACGGCGGGAGGAACGTGGGGAGCGGTGCCGGAATGGTATCGGCAGAAATTTTTGAAGGGAATCTACTTGGCATTGAATGAAGGGGCGGGTCCTATCTCAGATCTCGGATCTCAGATCTCGGATCTCAATTTGGAGAATTTGATTGAAGAGAATGAGAAGGCGGAGTGTCGGTGTGTGGGGTTGTGGGTAGAAACACGACCTGACTGGGTGGATGAAGAGGAGATTCAGAAACTTCGAAGTTATGGCGTAACGGGCGTCGAACTAGGCATTCAAACCACGGATGATGCGGTGAATGATTATTGTAAACGCGGACACGGATTAAAAGAATCGATTCACGCCACCAAATTGCTTCGGGAGGCGGGATTAAAAGTGTGCCATCACCTGATGCCAAACTTACCCACCGCCACACTTGAATCCGATATTCTATCGGGGAAAGCTTTGTTTGGAAACGAAGGGCTGCGACCCGACTATCTAAAGGTTTACCCTACTATGGTGACACCTTTTTCTGCGTTGGCAGATATGGTGGAAAAAGATGCCTCGGTTCACACTGCTTACACTGATGAAGAACTAATGGATTTAGTGGCTGAGAT
>DAOWGG010000046.1 GCA_030637565.1 Candidatus Peregrinibacteria bacterium
CCAACAAGCCACACATCGCCCTTTGGGGAGGATTCGCGGCAGGGGTCATCGGTCTCGGCCTCATCGGAGGCGGTAGCTACTACGGCCTTCACGCCGAAGAAGCTGCTTCTTCTGCTCATAGCACCGATGTTCAACTGGACGTGGTCCGTTACAACAACGATGCAAAAGTGAGCGCTAGCAATGCCAACCTGATGTTTGGTGCTGGTGCAGTCCTCACGGCCGTGGGAGTCGGACTTATTGTTCTCGACTTCACGGTTTTCTCGAAGACTGCCAAAGACGAAACGTCTATCACCGTTGACATCGGTGCGAGCCCTCGTGGCGCGCGCCTGAAAATCCGCTTCTAGCGGATGCCCTGACTTCCGGTGCGCCAATGCGCGCACCACCCCCGCTCCGCACTTCGACCCCACAAGGTCGGAGTCGCGGAGCTCTTTTTAAATACAACCAAAATAAAAAGTGGACATTCTGTCTAGCTAAATTTCAACGGTTTCCTGTGTCCTGTGTCCTGTTTCCTAAGGAAGTATGTTAAGATATTCCCCGAAAAACGACCACTTAAAATCATAAAAAATGGCTCAACCTAAATTCAAAATTTTCGCTGGTTCATCTCACCCTGAGTTGGCAAAAGAAATTGCAAAAGCGCTTAAAAAACCACTCGGAAAAGTAAAGCTTTCAACTTTTGCTTGTGGAGAAAAGTATATTGCCTATGAGGAAAGTTTTCGCGGACACGATGTTTTTATTGTACAAACCTGCACTCAACCCAATGTAAATGAAGATTTGATGGAGCTGTTCTTAATGGTGAATGCCGCTAAACTTTCTTTCGCAAATCGAGTGCATGTAATAATTCCGCATTTTGGATACGCCCGACAAGACAAAATTCACGTCCCGCGCGAACCCATTTCCGCAAAATTAATGGCAGATCTTTTAGTACAAGCAGGAGCCGATCATGTAATGACTTTTCAGCTACACGCCGATCAAAATCAGGCATTTTTTGATGTACCAGTAGACAACTTCAACGCCGACAAACTATTTGCCGATTATATTAAGAAAAAGAAATTAAAAAATATCACCATTATTTCACCAGACGCAGGAGGAGCTAAAAATGCAAAAAAGTTCGGTGATCTTTTAGGTGCTCCGATCGCCATTCTTCATAAATCACGACCCGGACACAACAAATCGGTTGTTACCCATGTAGTGGGTGACGTAAAGAATCGAACTTGTATTATTTTCGACGACATGGTGGATACGGGAGGAAGCGTAGTGAACGCTAAAGAAGCTCTGCTTGCTCACGGAGCCAAAAAAGAAATGTATTTATGTGCAACTCATCCTGTTTTTTCCGACCCAGCCGCAAAACGATTGGCTAAAGCAAAATTCACCGAAGTCATTGTGGCCAATAGCATGCCTATTCCCAAAGAGAAACAATTCAAAGGGCTTAAGCAGATATCAATTGCCCCACTTTTAGCCAACGCCATCGATTCCATCACTCAACAAAAATCCGTCAGTAAATTATTCTTCTAAGGAGCTTAGTCCTTAGTCCTTAATTCTTAATCCTTTTTTATCATGAAAGTTGCCATCAATGGTTTCGGTCGTATCGGCCGACAAATCCTTCACATTATTATGCAAGGTGATAAAGACCTTGAGGTTGTTGCCATCAACGACTTAACCGACAACGCCACCCTTTCTCATTTATTTGAATTTGATTCAACCTACGGCCGATATCCTGGAACAGTTGAAACAAAAGAATCAGAAATGGTAATCGATGGAAAAGCCATCAAAATGTTTGCAGAAAAAGATCCTACTCAATTGCCGTGGGGAAATTTAGGCGTAGATATAGTATTTGAATGTACAGGTGTTTTTAGAACCAAAGAAAAAGCCAGCCTTCACTTGCAGGCAGGAGCTAAAAAAGTAATTATTTCTGCTCCTTGCAAAGGAGATGAGCCAGTTCCGACGGTCGTGATGGGTGTGAACGAAGAGATTCTAACCGGTGAAGAAACAGTGGTTTCAAATGCAAGCTGTACCACTAATTGTCTGGCGCCCGTAGCGAAAGTATTAAATGAAACTTTTGGAATCAAACGAGGAATTATGACAACCATTCACGCCGCTACCAATGACCAAAGAATTTTAGATCTACCACACAGTGATATGCGCCGTGCCCGAAGTACTTTACAGTCAATGATCCCAACCAGCACTGGTGCTGCCAAGGCTGTTGGATTAGTGATTCCTGAACTAAAAGGAAAACTAACCGGAATGGCCGTACGCGTGCCCCTTCCAACCGTTTCATTGGTCGACTTAACGGTAGAACTCAACAAAGAAACAACTGTGGAAGAAATCAATAAAGCTTTTGATGAGTACGCTAAAAACCATCCAACTATCCTTAAATTAGAAACCAAGCCATTGGTATCTAAAGACTTTCAAATGAGCCCTATCTCATCAACAGTAGACGCTCAGAACACAATGGTACTCGATGGAAACATGGCTAAAATTTTAGCTTGGTATGACAACGAATGGGGTTATTCTTGCCGAATGGTTGATCTCGCTGAATATCTATCTAAAAAGTAATATTTAATCACAATTAAAAAATAAATTATGGAAATCACCAGTTATGGAGCCGCTCATGAAGTGACAGGTTCACAGCACTTGCTACAAGTAAACGGAAAAAACATTTTACTCGATTGCGGACTTTTCCAAGGTCGAAGAAAAGAGGCTTTCGATAAAAACAGTTGGTTTGGGTTTGATCCAAAGGATATTGATGTGATGATTTTGTCACACGCCCATATCGATCATTCAGGAAATATTCCAACATTGGTCAAAAAAGGATTTCAAGGAGTCGTTTATTGCACCGAAGCCACTCAAAGCCTTTGTAATATAATGCTATTAGACAGTGCCTACATACAAGAAAGTGATGCGGAATACATGGCTAAAAAACATTCTGATACTGCACTTTACCCCCTTGAGCCACTGTATAGAATTGAAGATGCAGAATTTGCCCTTAAATCCTTTAAGGGTACTCCATATAACGAAACATTTGAGGTAACTGATGGAGTAAAATGCACCTTCCGAGAGGCAGGTCATGTTTTAGGAGCCGCAATGCTAGAGCTGGAAATACATGACAAAAAAGATGGAAAGAAGAAAAAACTAATCTACACTGGAGATTTAGGGCGTTCTCACTTACCAATCATCCGCGATCCATATCCTATTAAAAAAGCAGATTATTTGATTTGTGAAAGCACTTATGGAAACCGAACTCACGAGAGCATTGAAGAAGGAATTCCAGCTCTTGCACGAGTGATCAATAAAACCGTTAAAAGAGGAGGAAAAATTATCATTCCGGCTTTTGCATTAGAACGAAGTCAGGAACTTTTATATAGTCTCCATTTACTGATTCACGAAAAGAAAATTCCGGACAATCTACCGATCTTTTTAGACAGCCCTCTAGCCAATGCCATCACGGATATATTTAAAAAACACATTGAACTTTACGACAAAGAAATCAAAGCATTATTCAAAGGGCCTCACAATCCATTCACAATGCGGCAACTCAAACAAACAACCGACGTTGAGGAATCAAAAAATCTTAATTTCTTTATTGGCCCTTGTATCATTATTTCCGCCAGTGGAATGTGTGAAGCAGGACGAATTCGCCATCACCTGAAAAACAATATAGAAGACCCAAAAAACACAATTGTGGTGGTTGGCTATATGGCAGAAAATACAATGGGAAGAAAAATTGTAGATGGAGTAAAACAAGTGAAGATCTTTGACCGCATGTATGACATAAGAGCCAATGTAGTGATTATGGAATCTTTTAGTGCTCACGCCGACATGAACGACATTGATGGGTTCATTAAAAGCATTAAGGGTCTCAAAAAAGTCATGCTCGTTCACGGGGAAGAAGACCAATCTGGACCACTAGCCAAACGCGTCAAAGAATACACCGATGCCGAGGTAACGATTATGACACCACAAGTTACAATTGATTTGTAAGCAAACGGATGCTGAAGAAACCTACGTAACAACGTGAAGTATGAACATGGGGTTCGTCTTCCCGTACCCTAAAAAGGAGTCCCCGCAGAATGCGAGGAGGTCTGGAGAAAGGAGGTGGGTATTCTGTGGGGCAGGGACCCAAAAGCAAACGGATGCTGAAGAAGCCTACGCAATAAAGTGAAGTAGGATTCACAAGCAGTAGCTTGCTTTTGGGAAATGGCGGAGAGTGAGGGATTCGAACCCTCGCGGGGATATACATCCCCCTACAGCTTTAGCAAAGCCGCCCCTTCAGCCACTTGGGTAACTCTCCGCGAGCGTTAGTTAATTTAGCGTATATAACTTTTGTTGTCTAGAGCTCAATCCTCAATCCATTCCCCAACTTCTTTTTACTCTTATAAACAATTAACTCATCGATCAAGCCTTCACGCTTAAAAGATTTATAAAGAGTTGGGCCCGGCTCAACAAAAACCGAATTCACACCAATCACTGCCAAATGACTCAAAAGCTTTTTTAAGCTAACTCGTTTTTTGGTAGGACTCACCCAAAAATTGGTTGGATGTAAACGTGCAGATTTGGTGCGATCTACTACACCACTCCACCCTCCATAAAAGGACCGAGCTCCTGCTGAAGTGGTTACCACCAAGCAGTTCTCATCTTTTAAAACCTTGGCATTCATCGGGATACGAAAGTTGGAATCTAAAATGACACGAAGCGGATCTTCACCTTGTGCATATCTTACGTTTAAAGAGGGATCATCGATAATTACTGTATTGATCCCCACCATAATCACCTGGTGGAGGGCGCGCATCGTATGAACCTCTTTATCTTGAGCGCTGGTTGTAAAATGGGTCGGCTCTTTGTTGGGCCCCGCCACAAAACCGTCTGCTGACATCGCCACTTTAACCGTTACAAATGGGCGTTGATTGGTAAGCCATGTAAAGAAAAAACGATTCACTTTTTTACACTCTTTTTCAATAGATCCCTTCAGGTAATCAAGCTTAAAAGTGGAAGTATTTAAAGCAAACTTATCCTGAAATGGATCTTGAGAACCAGCCACCACACGAGTAATTCCCGCTTTCCTTACTGCATCCATACAAGGCGGAGTTTTACCATGATGGCGACACGGCTCAAGGGTGACATAAATGGTTGCTCCTTTAATCTGCCCCTTATTTTTAACTGACTTAATTGCGTTCACCTCCGCATGAGCACCACCAAAAACTTGGTGATAACCTTCTCCAACCACCTTTCCGTCCTTTACAATCACAGCCCCCACCATTGGATTCGGAGCCACTGATCGACCTCCTTTTTTGGCTAAATCCAAAGCCCGCTTCATAAATTTCTCATCGTGGTTTTTCATATAATTCATGTTTACGATTAAAACAATCCTAACAAACAAAATGAAAACCATCCACAAATTACTCAACACTGGTATCAAACCCATTCTTGGGATAAATGAGGATTGCTCATTCTTAAAATCACGCTAATGCTTATTGAAGCTAAGCGGGATAACAAAGAATTGGAGGAAATGGATTAGCCAAAAACATAAACCAACTCCCCAACCACTGCTTTTTGACTCACCTTAATGCCAATTTCCATATCCCGACCAGCCTTTTCAACGTTCTTACGATTATATTGCATGGAGTGAATCTTATGCTTAAAAATTTCGTTAGACCCTACCAGCTGAAGCTTGTCTCCCACTTCAATATCCATTCCTAATTTTATAATGGCCACATTAATTTTATCCAAGTACTGAGTAGTGACTCCAACAAGTATCAATTTTGAACCCCTTCTTTTAGCCCTCAAGGGAGCAGGGTCAGCTGGAAACTTTGGAGCAACATTAAAAGTTTTTTTGAGTCTCAATTTTTTTGGCTTAGCTTTTTTGGGAACTGGAGTTGGCTTTAAATACGTTGAAGAAACTTGCTTTGGAGCAACTTTTTTACGCATGTAAGCCGGTACTTTGAGGGGATCGACTGCTTCCATCACAAAATAGTATAACGGATCGGCTCATAAGAAAAAATATAATTCTCTTTTCTTTGTTTATTTTCTTTTCTCCCCTTCTATACCATTCCCTCTTACCCCATCTGATAATGAAGGGGTGATATATACGCGCGAAAAGAAAAAATTTGACACCAACAAAAACGTCATGATATAAAACAAACCTCTTTTGTATTTAATTGAATTTTTTGTATCCTAATGAATTTTTACTATGCCATCAAAATTATTAAGCGTTGAACTCCACGGGTTGGAGGGATTTTTAGTTGAGATTGAAATCGATCGTCGCCCAAGCAATCCAAAATTTATCATCGTAGGCTTGCCAGATGCCGCTGTTCAGGAAGCTAAAGAACGAGTGACA
>DAOWGG010000127.1 GCA_030637565.1 Candidatus Peregrinibacteria bacterium
ATAGCTCAGCTGGATAGAGCACTGGTCTTCGGAACCAGGTGTCGGGGGTTCGAATCCCTCTGTGGGCACCATGAAAAATGTTCTCTCGGCGAAGCTGAGAGGTTATTTTTCATAATAGACAAAATTATTGAAATGAGGTAAGATACGCCCCTTAACTTAAATTCCTCCCATGGAATATCCTGATTTACATCGTTCAACCATTGATCGTCTTTCAGAAACTGAGAAGAGACAGGCTGAACTGCCTGGAAAAATTGAAGAAGCTCGAGCGATTCTTAAAAAACATCTTAAGGCTCTTGATCGAAAGAAAAAATATTTTGCTCAGGTGAAAGCGTTTAAAGATATGGGGGATATAGATTCAGCGGAGGATATATGGGAAAAAAGAAAACTTGGCGCCACGACAAGTCGTCATGAGAGAAAAGTGGAAGAAATTAAGGGGATGGAGGGGTTTGAGGAAGAGCTGACTTTTTTGATTGCTCATTTGCGTGCAGATTTGGAAGCGCTGACGGATTTTACCCCTCGAGCTGATCAAGAGATGCACTCTTTACGAAAGAGCTTTATGAAGCCTGGACGTGATTATTTTAAAACCAGAAATTCACGTTTTCGTGTTTTTCAGGACGTTTTTTGTCGTTTTGAGGATCGGATTTTGCCCAAAGAGACTTCTCATCTCTCTTATGTTGATGATGACGAATTACCCCTTGGTCCTTGCGTGGTGGATCCTGCCTTGATTCGTGATGGATATTTGAAGCATTTGGGTGTTTCGATTCCAGAAGGATTAACTCCTTTCGAGAAAATGAAGTTTAAGGCCGATTTAATCTCTCAATTAAAGGAGTTTTTTGCGTATTCAGTCTTTCCGCTCCCTAAAAATGGAGAAGATCTAAGGAAGAAAAATTATCGATTGCATTGGACAAGAGAGGGGATGCTTCTCCATACTCGTTCTTATCGGGGTTCAGGAAAGACCCTTCAGTCTTTTGAGAGTGCTTACGCGGCTCGTCGAAAGACAGATTATGCGGATCGCTATTATAAGGCTGAAATGCCGATGGCTATTCAGGCTCAAGCAGATATTCAGGTTTTACATAAGCGAGCTCTTGGTCTTGAGAAAGGTGATGCTGAGGAAAAGGAGGCAATCATAGCAGGATTGATTGCGCTGATTGATCAATTTGAAAAAGCAATCAATTACAACAAACGAACGGTTCTGGATGAACTAAAGCGATTGGGTGAGTTAAAATTTAAAGATCGCTTAGGACGACAGAATCTTCCAGCAGCCTGTGCCAAGTTAGTTAAAATAATCAATCGCATTAAAAATAGGCGTTTGGAAATTTATGGAAAATCTTTGGCTTCACCGGAGGATGAACAATCTTTAGATGTTTTGATTATTGAGTCTGAAAAATTGATTCAGCAATACGGAGAGGCTTTTGAAAAATTAACGCAAACAGGAGACCTCAGTTCCCTTGGTTATCTTCGTCCTATTTCAAGGCTTCAAGTGCGTCCATTTAATTTTTATGCTGACGAAATCCAAGCTTCTATTAATTTAGCTTCTGAGGGAATGGAACAAAAAGATTACACCGCTATTGATCGTTCAGCGAGTCGTGGCCTCACTGTCGTTCATCTTTTTAATATAGAACGTGAACGAGAAAAGATTCTTCATGAATTAACTAAGCTTTCTGAACTGCCAGAATTGGGAGTTCTATCTGCTTTTTGTGATCAGCTCATTAATACTTCTCATTCAAATTCAGTGAATGGCTTTGAAGCACCCTTTATTGCAATTAAAAAAGATTTGTCTCAGATTAAAACTGACCTTCAGGAGGTGGCTGAGTCTGACTCAGGCAAAAAGGATCTTTATAATTTACTCAAAGATCGTTTAAAAGCGATTGATTTCAAGCAACTTTTGAGCCAGTTAGATCGGACAGAACAAGAATAGTTACTTGTTTTTTCCCGTATAGTCTTCAACAAAAATTGAAATCACATTGGCCATAGGAACCGCAATGATCATGCCGACAAGTCCGAGTGCAAAACTTCCTCCAATTTTTACTCCGATGGTTGCTCCTGACAACAGGGCAAACAAAATGACAACTGGATTGAGACCTACTGATTTTCCAACAATCAACGGAACCATTATATTTCCCTCTAGGAATTGAATGACGGCATAGGCGGGGATAAGCCAAAGTAAGATGACTGGGCTTTGGTTGAGTGCTATTAAGGCAGCTGAGAGGAAGGTGATGAGTGGTCCGATATAAGGGACGAATTCGGCGAGCGCTGCAACCATGGCGAGTGTTAGGGCGAAGTTAACTCCGATTAATGAGAAGACAATAAAGGTAAGAAGTCCCATGGCGAGTGCTAGTAATACTTGCCCTCGAACCCATTCACCAATTTTAACACTGATCTTTTTAGTTTTTTCTGAAATATAACCAGAATACTTACTTGGAAATAGGGAGTGAAAAAAGTTACTGGAGTTTTCTTTGTTTACCACCATAAAGAAGGTGATAATGAGCACAAGAATTAGATTGAAAATCCCATTAAAGATTGTGAAAATAGCTCCAATAGCATTGCCGGCGAAACTGGTTAATTTAGACCCAATTTCTTTTAATCCAGTGGTTAAGCTGTTTAAAATTTGAGTTTGATCTACATTTTGCCATACCTGATTGGCAATGGGCTGTATTTTTCGAATAAACCAAGAGTCTTCAGGGTCTCCGGAGACAATATTCTGAACGTAGTCACGCACTTGACTGGCTAAATCACTCACCTGGTCGGCAATGATCGGTACAAGGGAGGTAAAGATGATGGTTATGATTCCCAGAACCACAATATACATAATAATAATCCCAAGACCACGAGGAACATGATATTTGTTTAATTTATCAACAGCGGGATTAAAAGCGGCTGATAAGAACAGAGCAACAAGGAAGATAATAATAATTTGTTTAAGGAAGAAGAGAAGATAAGCGAAGCCGATTACTCCTAAAATGGCGATGGTTGCCTTAACAATAGAATCAATTGAAAGGGTAACTCTTACTTCTTGAGCGGGTTTTTCCACCATTTTAATCAATTGCTTCTCTTCTTTTTCAAGTTCCTTTTCTTTTAAACTTAGCGTTTGAAGTGCTTTTTTTAAGGCATTGATCTTTTTTTGTGATTTTCGGAGAAAAGTTCTTGTAGAGCGTTTGATAGTCATTTTTTTGGTAAGCGTTAAGAATTAAGCAATAAGCAATAAGCTTATTCGGTGGCGATTTGAAGGACGAGGTCGATGATGATCCAGGCGAGCAAAGAAACCGCTAGGCCAATGAGGGCATAGGTGATTGTTTTTTTCGCTTCATCCTTCTTTTCGTCTCCAAGAATTACATATTTGTAGCCGCCGATCATTACAAATACAACCGCTAGACTTCCTGCAATTCCAATGAGTGTTTGAGTGAAGAATTTTACAAAACAGGGGATATTCCGAAGTCCAATTTTCCCGCTTTTGATCATGCTTGCTAATCCCACACAAACATCGCCTCGTCCACCAAGGTTTGTATCTTCTGTGGGCAAAAGAGTTGGGGGTGAAAAACCTCCACTTTGAGCTAAGGCGGATGTATCCATTACAAAAAGCAGTGCTAGGGTGAATCCCATGACGGCGCTGAGCTGTAAGATTGTTTTTAGTGATTTTTTCATTTTCATTTTTAATTTTTATGGTTTCATTTTAACTAATCTTTCCCTTGAGGGCAAACTTATCTTCCTTTAGAATGGGAGTTGTTAATTTAAGGACTGGAGGACTAGCTACTAAGAACTAAGCTTATTCCCTAGTCCGTACTCCTTAGTCCTTTTAAAAATGAGATATTCCAAACTTTTCAGTAAAACCACTAAATCAGTTTCGCATGATGCGGACAGCGCGAATGCTAAGTATTTGGTACAAGGGGGTTTCATTCATCAGGAAACCGCGGGGGTTTACAGCTATTTGCCATTGGGTTTAAAAGCGCTTCGTAAAATTGAGCAAATCATTCGAGAAGAAATGGAAGCAGTGGATGGTCAGGAGATTTTAATGCCTGCCTTGTCTCCTAAGGAAAATTGGGTAAAAACCGATCGTTGGGATTCAATGGACGTTCTTTTCCGATTGGAGGGGGCGGGGAATAAAGAATATGCGCTTGGCGCTACTCATGAGGAGGTTGTTACCCCATTGGTTCAACATTATGTTCTTTCCTATAAAGATCTTCCAACAGCGGTTTTTCAACTTCAGAACAAGTTTCGTAATGAGGTGCGTGCTAAATCTGGTATTCTTCGAGGGCGTGAGTTTGGAATGAAAGATCTTTATTCTTTCCATACCTCTCAGGAGGATTTGGATGCGTATTATGACCGTGTGAAAGAGGCTTATTTCAAAGTTTTTAAGCGACTTGGGTTTGATCCGCAGGTTACTTACCTCACTTATGCATCTGGGGGGGCTTTTAGTAAATATTCACATGAGTATCAAATTCTTTCCGAAGTGGGAGAGGATACTATTTATTGCTGTGAAAAGTGCCGTGTTGCGGTGAATAAAGAAATATTAGACGATCAAAACACTTGCCCTAAGTGTGACAATAAGGATTTGGTGGAAAAGAAGGGGATTGAGGTGGGGAATATCTTTAAATTGGGTAGTAAATTCTCCGATGCATTCAAATTCAGCTATGTGGATGATTCTGGAAAGAAGAATCCTGTGATTATGGGTTGTTATGGAATTGGACCCACTTGTATTATGGGGACTTTGGTTGAAATTTTTAATGATGATAAGGGTATCCTATGGCCAAAATCGGTGGCTCCTTATCAAGTTCATTTATCCACCCTTGGAACCGATGAAAAAACACTGAAAGAAGCGGACAATTTATACAATGTTCTTCATGGTGCTGGAATTACCGTTCTTTATGATGATCGTGATGAGCGAGCGGGTGCTAAATTTGCGGATGCGGACTTAATTGGCATTCCTCTGCGACTTGTGCTATCATCTCGCACCATGGAAACACGCACCGCTGAATGGAAGGAACGAAACAAAGACGATGCGGAGATGGTGGATTTGAATAGTGTGTTAGAGAGGGTGAAGGAATTTTATAATTAAACTAAGTTTATTTTGAAGGGTATCATTTTAGCAGGAGGCTCGGGAACACGGTTACACCCATTAACCAAGGTAACCAGTAAACAGCTTTTACCTGTTTACAATCAGCCGATGATTTATTTTCCGCTTCAGACCCTTCTGAAGGCAGGGATTAAAGATATTTTGATTATTGTATCTCCTGATCACAGTGGTGATTTTGTGAACCTTCTTGGTTCCGGTCGTCAGTTTGGCGCTCGTTTTGCTTATGAGGTTCAGGACGCCCCTGAGGGATTGGCTCAGGCGTTTATTATTGGAGAAGAATTTATTGGGAAGGATGATGTGGCGATGATTTTAGGAGACAATATTTTTACTCACGATTTCACTTCAGCAGTTCAGAATTTTAAGGGGGGGGCGACGGTTTTTGCTAAACAAGTGCCAGATCCTGAACGCTTTGGAGTGATTGATATCGCAACGGATGGCAAAGTGCTTTCGATTGAAGAAAAACCCGAGCAGCCTAAATCGAATTTAGCTCAAGTTGGGTTTTATATGTACGACAATAAAGTGATTCAGCACGCTAAAAACTTAAAACCATCTAAGCGTGGGGAGTTGGAGATTGTGGATTTAGCCAATATTTACTTGGAACAAGGGCTTTTGAATGCGGAGGTACTACAAGGAGACTGGATTGATGCAGGTACTTTTGAGAGTTTATACAAAGCTTCCACCATTGTTCGTGAAAATAACCTTGGAATGAATTTGGAAGGGGATTTGAAGGTTCAGTTTGAGGTTCAGGATGTGAAAAAACCAGCGGGGATTTAATCTAACTCCTCTCTGAAAAAGTTGTTGTCGAAACTTCCGACAATGTTTTTTCCTTATCTCTTTTTCTTTACCACTTTAATTCCCTTTATTCCAAAAAAGAGCAATCCTACGATCAGGATTTTTAAAATATAATGACCGCCTAAATCTAAAAAGTCTCTCGTCATCGGTGTAATATTGCCAATGGCTAAATGTGAAAGAACTCCAATGGGTAACGTTAAAAATAGCCAATTCTTTTTGGGGATATCGAGCCTGAGTTTTAGGAATAGTTTTGACAATAGAGGGGAGAGCAGGTAGATTCCTAAAAATGCCGCTATAAAATCAAAAATAGCGTATCCACTGAAGCGAAATTGTCGGAGAAATTCAATTGGAACCATAGGGTTTTTTGTTTATGTGATTATTTCTTCCTCGGATTCTTTCTCCCAAAATGCCTTATCCGATACTTCACCGCGTCCACAAAATGCTGACGGAGGATCCATTTTTGGAAGAAGTCTTTAAAACCGCCAGCGGAGGCGCGGATGCCGTCGGCGTGGACTTGGATAGAAGGTTCGTAAACCACGCGGTAGCCCGCTTTCCATGCTTTCCAGCAGTAGTCCGGGTCGGACATGAAAATTCGATAGCGAGTGTCGAGGCCGCCGAGTTTGTTCCAAAGTTTTCGAGGGGTGATCCAGAAGCTGGATTGGAGCCAGTCGACTTCCTGAGTTTTGCTGTAGTTTAAGTCTCGGCATTCATCTTTGGCGACGAGATTTCGGATAATGGGGAGATTTCGTAATTTGGTGCGCCTTGCGATCTGAAGCGTGAGCTTAGGAAAGCGTCGTACGGTCATGGCGATGGAATTGTCTCCGTCGTTGATTTGTTTGGGGCCGAGTACACCGATTTCTGGGCTTTTCTCCATTACATCTACTAGCTTTTGAAGTGTATCTACCTTTCCCCAAAGAATATCGGGATTGACGATTAAAATATATTCGCCCTTAGAGCGAGCAACGCCTTGGTTATTCCCTTTTGGATAACCGACATTTTCATCGTTGATATAAAGTTTGATGTTGGGGAATTTTTTAAGGGACTCCAGCTTTTTGGCGTTCAATGGATTTGCGCTGTTATCGACCACAATCACTTCGTATTTAAAATCCACTTTCTGCTTGAGGATACTCTTAACATTCTCGCAGACGCGTTTGCTTTTAAAGAAGTCGAGAATGATGATGGAAGCCTTTATTTTCATGTATTTCCTGTTGTGGGCCCAGTTGTTGGCCCAATTGTTGTATTAAATCCACAATGAGCCCACGATGGGGCCAACGATTGGAAATCTATTTCATTAACCGTTCAATATGACTGGGGGGCATGCGGAATTTAATTTGGTCTTGCTTGCCCTTGATTTCTTCTTTAAATTCTCGGACGATTTTGAGTTGTTTTAAGAGGTATCGTTCAAAAAGGGAGGCATAAGTAAGGGCGGCGATTTTATAGCCAAGGCTTTTGGTTCGCACTTTCAGGGAGAAATCGGGATTAAAGTTTTTTTGCATCACTACCTGTTGCCCGAAAAATGAATTTTCTTTGGTGAAAACGGATTTGTCATCTCTTGCCTTTGTGATCCTTCTCGCAAGAAGAGGGGATTTGTGAAGATTAGTTGCCTGCCGATCGTGCCACACTTCTACATGCGGATTGAATAGGCTTTTATGACCAGCCCATTGCAGGCGATAGGCCAGCTCGACATCGTTTTTATACTGGAGCAGAGAATCGTAACATTCTGGAATACTTCGGTCATTCTTGTACCCGATATCGTCGAGCGCGGTATCTCGG
>DAOWGG010000155.1 GCA_030637565.1 Candidatus Peregrinibacteria bacterium
AAAACAAAAACAAAAATCTCGAATCAGTTCGCTCAGTTTGGTATGTTGAATCGGTCATAATATATATGGGACAAATGGCTTCCAAGCTCGTCCCACCTTCAAAAACGGATCGCAATGTATGGAATCAATGGCATATTGGTGTTTTTGTTCAGTTTAGCCAAAAAACTTTTCTTGACTTTATAAGAGGGAGTCGGTAGTTTGTTCTGTGCCTTTACTTATAGCTTATGCCGCGATAGCTCAGTTGGTAGAGCGCACCCATGGTAAGGGTGAGGTCCTGGGTTCAATTCCCAGTCGTGGCTCCATTTAAAACTCAATTAATCTCCGTATTATGCCTAGAGGAAAAAATACCAATGTTTATCTGGTTTGCAAGGAATGTAAAATGCAGAACTATACAACACGGATCAACAAAAAAACCACAACCAAGCTTGAGCACAAGAAATTTTGTGTTAAATGCAAAAAATCCACCGAGCATGCGAGTGGAAGCGAGATTAAACATAGCTCCTAATTTTCAGCTATAAGCAGTAAGGATTAAGCGATAAGTTTATGATTCTTTCTTATGGCTTGTTGCTTATAGCTTTATTAAATTAATCACCGTCTGCACGAAAAATAACGGCGATGCTTTTTATAATTAATTTAATATCCATCCAGAGCGACCAATTCTCAATATAGTAAACATCCAGCCTTACTTCCTCTTCGAAATCCAGATTGCTTCTGCCGCTTATTTGAGCCAACCCAGTTACCCCTGGCTTTAGGGCGAATACCTGACGATGATGACTTTCATACTTATCAATTTCCTCTGGAAGGTGCGGACGTGGCCCCACTAAGCTTAAAGTGCCAATCAACACGTTGAATAGCTGTGGAAGCTCGTCTAGACTGGTTTTTCTTAAGAATCGACCTACCTTAGTAATACGAGGGTCATTCTTTATCTTAAACATCGGCCCCGATCGCTCATTTAAATTCATGAGATCTTTTTTTCGCCTATCTGCATCGGTTACCATTGAGCGAAATTTGTAAATATTAAATATCTTATCTTTATATTTTCGTCTACTTCTATAGAAAGTAGACCCTTTTGAGTCTAATTTGATTAATATTGAAATCAAAATCCAAACTGGAATCAGTAAGATGATCAAAATAAAACTTACGACAATATCAAAAACTCTTTTGAAGATATGTCCCCAGCCATCCAGAGACGTCTCTTTTAAGCTTACTAATGGAATATTATCGATCATTTCAATGTCAACATTACTCCTCTGCAAACGGACGGTGTCGGGGATGAAGTGGTATTTAATTTGCCGATTTCGACAAAAAGCATAAAGATCACGATTTTCTGACTCCTTTAAATTATTCTCTGTCTGAATAATTTCTTCAACATTATATTTCTTCACAATATTTTCTAATTGATCGAATACCCCAATCACTTTAAGCTCCCCTTTCTTACGCGACATCACATGGCCATCCAGAGCACCAATAACATCGTACGATTGATCGTCTTTTATTGTCTTGTAAAACTGATCAGCAACTGAACTTGCTCCAATAAAAAGAACACGACGCCTTCCAATTCCAAAGCGAAGTAAATAAGACTGAAGCATTTGAATTAGAACTCTCCCGATAATCGTAAAAAAAATAGAGAAAAACCAAATATGAACCAAGGCAATTCGAGAGAAAAACAATTCATGAACCACTAAAAAATAGTAGGCGATGAGAAACATCAGCCATGCGGTCACCAAAAAAATGATTTTGAAAAATGATTTACTGAACTTTTGTGTGATTCGTATTTCATATAAATGATTGATCGCAAACATACCAATCAAAAAAGCAGAGGCAAAAACCCCAAGGGATACATATTCGCTGAACGGCGGTAGTAATTCTGGTCCAAAGTGAAACTGAACCCCTGGAATCAAATCGGTGATTGGACGTAGCCAATACGCCAGCAAAAATGAGGACATGATTGCAAGGTAGTCGATTGGCACTCTGAGGGCTCCGAAGATGATCTCTGATTTCTTCATAATAGGTAGCGAGAAATGCGTTCCGAACGGAATGAACCCTCATTATAACTGCCCTGATTAAATCAAACTAATAAGCCGAGTTCTGTCCCCTTCTTCGCACGAGGCTAGGAAGGAGAGTAGTCATCTATCTTAATTCTAAAGAATAAAAATTAGAACGTTTAGCGGCTGCAAAGATGGTATGACGAGTTACCATATAATCCATCTTTCCATTACAGCCTTGCATCAGGTGGGGTTTACCACTCCATAGAATCACTTCTGCGGAGACCATGCTGATTATCATGGACTTTTCACCCTTAGTCCGACTTTACGTCGGACAGGAATAGTTTCTGTGGCACTTTCCCTTGTCCGTGTTTACACGCGAACCGGTTCGCCGTTAGCGACCACCCTACTCTTTGATGCTCGGACTTTCCTCTCATCCCGATAAATCGGAACGAGCGACTACTACTGTTTAATGTAATCAAAAGCCCATGATTTATAACATAATTAAAATATTTAGTCTAGATTAAAAGAGGGAATTTGTTGACACCAGCTCTTACATAAATTATTTTTCCTTCTGCTTTCATTCGCCACCTTAGCTCAGTTGGTAGAGCGACCGCCTTGTAAGCGGTAGGTCGTCGGTTCGAAACCGACAGGTGGCTCCATCTTTTATCGGATCTCATCGGGGAGTAGCTCAGTTGGCTAGAGTGCACGCTTTGGGAGCGTGATGTCGCAGGTTCGAGTCCTGTCTCCCCGACCATTTAAAAACAATTGACATTTAACATTTGACCTTTGACTTGTAGCTTTCCCAAAAAAAGTAGCCTATTAAAGCTACTTAATGGTCGGGGAGACAGGACTCGAACCTGCGACATCACGGTCCCAAACCGTGCACTCTAGCCAACTGAGCTACTCCCCGACGATGGAGCCACCCGCCGGACTC
>DAOWGG010000131.1 GCA_030637565.1 Candidatus Peregrinibacteria bacterium
TCTTCCGCTGAATCATCTTCGCCACCAAATACGCCAGCAGTTGGGTTTCCAGCCCCTGGTGCATCAAATAAACTTCCTCGTAACAACTCGTTGAATTGGCTTGGTGCTAATAGCGCAAAAGTCACTACAATTAGGACAACAAAGCTAGCACCCCAAAACAATTTGTTTTTTACAGGGGGTTCACCTTTTTTATTTGAAACGGGCGTGTGAACCGTTTCTTCTGGGATGGTGATCCAATTGGTTTGTTTTTTAGACATTTTTAATGAATTTTTAATTTTTTAATTTCCTGCCTGATGACAGATGGGTTTATAAATTTGTAATTTTTATTTTTTGTTTCTTTCTTCCAAATACCATCGCTCCGGAAAGCCCAGCAGCAGAGAAAGCAAGCCAGCCAACTAAAGGTCCATTTTGAGGCTGCTGAGGAATCTGAGCTATCACTCGGTTTAATAGTCCTTCAAATGGATGAGTTGAACTGAGTGGCTGTCCCATAATCACTCCAGCTTCATCTGAATAATCACTTTCACGATTTAAATTATCGTAAGCAGTTATTGCAAAATAATAAGTTTGATTACTGGTTAAATTGTTAATTCTATAACTCCCTACATCTCCCACACTTCGTCGACGAGAGTATTGACCGCTGGTTTGACCATAATAAATATTGAAACCTGCACGACTTGAATCCATTTCAGCTTCCCATTTTAAGTCTGCGTAACCACCTGGACCTGTATTTACTTTTAAATTCATTGGCCGAGCTAAATCCACTGAAAGGCCCCCTCCAATTTCTGGTGTTGGAATTGGTACTGGTGTTGGAATTGGTACTGGATCGGGTGTCGCTGTTGGAGCTGATGTTCCTCCAGGATTTAATTGCAACTGAATTCCTTCAGGGGCTTTAGATAAAATATTCAAAGGAAATCCTCCATCGATAATGTTCACACTAGTGTGACCTAACTCACTCACTTGGTAATCATAAAAACCAATGGTTGTTGTCGATGCGTAGGGTGCTAATACTTTAAATTTAACACTTGCTACAACCGATTCAACTTCTGATACTCCACCAGTAATATTAGAACGACCGATCTTCACACGACCCTCAGAAGCACTTATATTATCTTCTCCGGGAGCTGAAAGAGTAAAGAGGGAGTCATCGGTTTCAATGCTTAATGCCTCCAGCATCATCGGATCATAATCCAACCACGAACGAGCTGAAATCACTTTTTGAGACTCTGGATTTTTGAGAACGACTTCAATAGACAATTCTCCCCCTTGAGAGACACTTGTTGACGAAGGGTTAAGCATAAATTCTGCTTCTCCTTGGGCAGATACCCAGGTATAACTCGCCAAAAGCAGAGTAATAACAATGATTTTATTCAATAGTTTTTTCATGATTTTTTGTTTATTTTCGTAAGTTGGCTATGAATTACTACCAACAGCGAAAGCAGGGCTTTCGGGTTTTATTAAAATATTATAAGGTTCACCATCTACCAATGTATTGACGGATGTATGGCCTGTTAAATCTTCTCGATAGTCATAAATATCCACAACAGCAACTCCCTCTGTTTTTACTTTGAATGTTGCCATCGCAATAAATATTTTAGTGTCGGTAAGCACGTCTGGATTTGATCGTCCAAGCATCATCAATCCACTCTCATTATCGAATCCATTTTTATAAGGAGCCGGCAATGTGAAGGCAGAATCTGATGCTTTCATTTTTACCCCTTCGATCAATTCTGGATTAAAGCTCAGCCAAGCTTGAACAGAAGTAATTGCCTTTTCAGCTGTATTTTCAAGGTAAATTGAAACTTCAATCTGCCCTTCTTTTTCCTCGGTTTCAAAAGTCATTTTTACTTCCTTTTTCACCTCCTTAGCTTTTTCAATCAATTCCTGTGCTCGCTGTGGGATACGAGGTTTCTTGACCTCTTTTTTCATTGACTCTTCAGCCGCTGGTTTCGTTGTCACCTCATCGTTCGATTCAATCAACTGACAACCTGTCAGAAAATTAGAAAGGGTGAGGATTAAGGCCGTTGCAATGATGATATCTTTTGGTTTCATAAATTTAATTTTGATTTCTGGTTATTTTATTGGACACTTCCTCCAGCGGGTGTAGACGTGTGAGGAACGGTTGAATCTGGTGCGTATGGAATTGGGCTTAGTCCTTGATTAAGACCCGCATCACCTCCACCAAACACACTTCCGTAAACAGATGAGAAGATCGTGAAATCAATAAAATCAACTTTTCCATCCCCATTTAAGTCGGCTCCGTTTTGTGACTGCGCCTGCTGAATCGCACGCATTCGAATCGCTTTGAATGTTTTACTGATTGGATCTTTAAGCTTCACGCTAGCAGCTGAAGCAATGTCCTGAATTTGAATTCGGTAACGCTGACCCGATCGTTGCTGAGCAGTTTTGACTTCTAAAAGATTTCCCGATTCAAGGAAATTTACTCCATAAACCGGCAATACCCCTTCACCATCGGCTTCAAATACTTGAACATCAAAGTCGCCTGGACGGCCTTCCTGACTCATTCCAAGTTTTACACTTGATGGCTTTAAAGGGTTTTGGAATTCAACCTCGATGGTGTCGATGTCGGTTGCAGATACATAA
>DAOWGG010000166.1 GCA_030637565.1 Candidatus Peregrinibacteria bacterium
ATCAAGGCGATAATCAGAGTAGTGGCCACCGTTAAAACCTTATTGCGCATCAAATTATGCCAACCGTTTTTAAGCACTCGTTCGAGCCAAATAATCCTTTTTTGTAGCGGACTTTTCATTTTTATTTTTTATCTTAACCTGATTATACGAAAAAACCCCCCTAGTAACAAGCTTAATCATACTTAGTCCATAGTCCCTAGTTCTTAGTCCTTAATAAGCTCGATTTATGCTTTTCTGGCTCAAAGGCTTTTAGTCGAACCACTTCAATAGTAGGGAATAGATTTTTAAGTGTTTCAATGTCAGCCTTTTGGTCATATCCCAGTCCAATAATATCAGGTTTGTGATCACGAATAACTTGATAAAAGTCTGTCTCGTTTCCAAGAAGAGCTTTATCTACCAGTTTGATCTGGCGGAGTTCGTTGAGCCGATCCTCTTCATTGTAGGAAGGTGAGGAGTTTTTGATTTTTTCAACGTTTTTATCTCGCGCGACCACAATAATCACCTCATCTCCTAGTGCATGCAATTGTTTTAAATAGCTCAAATGCCCTGGGTGAACCCCATCAAACGTGCCAAAGCCCATTATTTTTTTCTTACCCATCATTAATAAACTGTAAGTGAATTACTTAGAGCTTATCGCTTACTGCTTATCGCTTGCAAGATTAATTAAAAGATTTCCTTTGTGGAGCCCTCTTTTTTGGTGTATTGATCAGTGTAGAATAGCGCTCACTGAACCCTTTTGCCGCTCGATAACATTCTTGAACACGAGGGTTGTCAGGGTCAATTTCCATCGCCTGCTTTAAAAGCTCGACGGCTCGATCAAATTGTTTGGTTTGAAGGTAGCAAATACCTAAATCACATAAAGTAAGGCTGTTTTCTGAATCAAGATTAAGCGAACGCTCTAAGATTACCATTCCTTGACTGCGTTTATTGGTATTAAAGGTGGCCCACCCAAGACATCGAAGGATTTCTGGATTATTAGGATGAAGGGTATTAGCTCTTTTTAAATTGCTAACCGCCTTTACCCAGTCTTGCTGATGAGAAGAGAGGAATCCAAGAATATAGTGACCCGTGTAACTTTTTTTATCCAACTTCAATACATGAGAAGCCGCTTTTTCAGCGCGATCAAATTGATCAAGGCTTACATAGTTATCGGCAATCTCTTCTAAAGCAGCGACACAATTAGGGTCATCGCATAAAAGCTTTTGTGCGTAGTCGATTGATTTTTCATGCTCACCATTAAGCTTGAGAGTTTCAATCTCTTCAAGGGCAGCCATTATATGGCTTGGGTACATGTTTTCATCTTGGTCAGAAGTCATAAGCTTTTTAATAAAGTTGTTATCTCATTGTACCTTATTTTAGGGGGAAACTCAAGTATTTTTACCTAAAACGAAAGAGACAGTCAAGTCTATTTTATGGTCTGATATAATTCAAAATTTAGCGAAGATAGGCATTATTTGCCGCCGTTAACCCCTCAGGGTTACCTGTATCGAATCGCTCTCCTTCAATTTCAACCGCCCAGATTTTCTGAGAACTCTTGAGTTCATTAAAGCCGTCAATCAGTCGAATTTCACCATCTTTTCCCTGCGGAGCCTTTTTGAGCGCCTGAAAAATTTCTGGAGGGCAAATATACTTCCCAATAATTCCAAGGTCGCTAGGGGATTCATCTGGATCGGGTTTTTCAATCATATCCAAAACTTCGCAAAGTCGATCCGCTTGGTCACCTGGTTGAATCATTCCATATAAAGAACTTTTTTCTTTCGGAATTCGCTCAACTGCTAAAATACTTTCACCATTAAAATGGTTCATTAACTGCTGAGCAGCAGGTACGTTGTGTTTTACAATGTCATCTCCAAAAAGAACCACAAAAGGCTCACCGTTCACGGCTTCTTCCGCTTGTAAAATGGCATGACCATCTCCAAGGGGTTCATTTTGATAAACATAGGTGAATTTCGCCAAGTCGTGAATGGGTTTCACTTTCTCAAGAAGGGCCTGCTTACCCTTTTTATCTAAAAGCTGTTCCAGTTCATTATCGGGTGAAAAATGACCTCTAATCAACTCCTTATCGGGAGCGATGACAAAAATTACCTCTTCAATTCCGCTCAAAACCGCCTCTTCCACCAAATACTGAATAACCGGTTTATCGACAATCGGAAAAAGCTCTTTAGGAACCACTTTGGTGGCGGGTAAAAATCGCGTGCCCTTTCCGGCAACCGGCAATACTGCTTTTCTTATTTTCATATACTAACTTTTAATCTTAACGATCCTCATCTGAATGCCAGTCTTTTTAGGGATCCGAATGTAAAGCACATGATCTTTTTGATTCGCTTCAATTTTCTGAGCATCGGCGTTGGCAGGTAAAATAACCGAGCGGGAAAACTTCCCCCAAAAACATTCCTGAACGTAATAATCACGCTTTTTAAAATTAAAACCAGAAAGATCAGTCTGACGCTCACCACGAATCGTCAAAACATCATTCGTAATCACAATGTCCGTTTTATCCATATCCACACCAGCAATCGGAGTGATCACTAAAATTTCCTTTTCGCTTTCCAAAATATCAATTGGAAGCTGGCCAAATCCTTCAGGGGATTGAGAAAGGTTCTCGGGTACCATCGGTTGAGCTGCTTTTGAGGCAGGAATGGTGATATGAGTAGGTTCTTTAATTCGGACTTGATTCATAATAAAGCGACGTTAAATTATTTTGATTTTTTAGCGGAAAAGAAGGCACTGAACTCTTCATCATTCAGCGTTTCCTTCTTAAGGAGTTCTTCAGAAATCTTATCCATCAATCCTTTGTTCTCTGAGATAATCTTAGTGGTTCGGTCTTCAGCTTCCTTAAGAATCTTACTGATTGCATTGTCGATTTTAGAAGCAACTTCTTCACTATAATTTTTATAGGTTGTCACTTCAGATCCAAGGAACTGACCCCCTCCTTTTTCACCAAAAACAGTGAGACCAATCTCAGGACTCATTCCATAGTCCGTCACCATACTACGAGCGATGTTGGTGGCACGTTTTAAGTCGCTGCTAGCGCCTGTAGTCACTTCGCCAAAGAAAGTCTTTTCAGAAATATATCCACCTAAGAGAGAGCAAATTTCATCTTTAAACTTAGACATCGATTTCAGATAAATTTCCTTTTCTGGCATAGACCACGTCACCCCCAAAGCCATTCCGCGTGGAATCACAGAAACCTTATGAATCGGATCGCATCCAGGGAGTAAATGTCCCACTAAGGCGTGTCCCACTTCATGATAAGCAGTGATTTTCTTTTCCTGCTCAGAAAGCTTTCGGGATTTCTTTTCAGGGCCAAGACCAACTTTTTCAACCGCCACCTCTAAATCGTGATGCTTCAATTTTTTCTGATTCTTCTTGGCGGCTAAAAGGGCGGCTTCGTTTAGTAAGTTTTCTAAATCCGCTCCGCTGAATCCAGGGGTTTGTCGGGCGATTTTTTTCAAGTCCACTTTTGTTTCCAATGGCTTGTTGCGGGCGTGTACTTTTAAAATCTCCTCACGCTCTACTAGATTAGGCATATCAATAATAACACGTCGATCAAAACGACCAGGTCGCATCAAGGCCGCATCCAAAATATCGGGGCGGTTGGTTGCTGCCATCACAATCACGTTGGTTTCATTTTCAAAGCCATCCATCTCCGTCAAAATTTGATTAAGAGTCTGCTCACGCTCATCGTGTCCACCACCCATACCAAAGCCACGTTGTCGTCCAACGGCGTCGATTTCATCAATGAAGATGATACAAGGCGAGTTCTTCTTTGCCTTCTGAAAAAGATCTCGTACACGGCTGGCTCCCACACCGACAAACATTTCAACAAATTCCGAACCAGAAATGCTGAAGAAGGGAACATTTGCCTCTCCGGCGACGGCGCGGGCAAGCAATGTTTTACCGGTACCAGGCGCTCCAACAAGCATCACACCTCGAGGAATCTTCGCTCCAATTTTGGTGTACTTTTTTGGATTCTTTAAAAAGTCGACGACTTCCACCAATTCTTCTTTCGATTCATCCATTCCCGCCACATCCTTAAAGGTGGTTTTTTTCTTTCTATCTTTAGAATAAACACGAGCTTGAGACTTTCCAAAAGAAAAGGCACTGTTGGCTCCTTTTCCAAGTTGCTTCACCATAAAAATAATAAGCGCAATAAATAGAATAATTGGCAGCCAGCCAGAAATCACATTCATCCAAAAAGCAGTGGCTTCAGTGCTAATCGCTTTAACTTCAGTGGGATTGTTCGGGTCGCTAAAACCCAAGTCTTTTAAACTTTCTCCCTGAGGTCGTACAGCAAAATAGCGGTTTTTATTTTTATCGGTTGCATAAATTTTACCATTTTTAAGCTCTAACTCTGAAAAGCGCAATTCTTGATAATTGGCCGTCATCTGGCTAATTGGGATTTCTTCGACACGCTTGTCTTCAGTGGCGACTTGCGGGTTGAAAAGGTAATAAACAATCGTCAGCACCAAGGCAAATAAAATTACATACCCAAAACTGTTATTTCGTTTAGGGGGTTGAAATTGCGGCGGACGAGGGGGTTGTGGAGGCATTTGTTTCATATTTTTTAAAAGTTTGTTGTATTTATAACCTTACCTTATATAACTGTTGAAATTCAAGACAAAGAACAAGTAGGAAACGACTGATTATCAGCTGTGTCCTGTTTCCTGTTTCCTGTGTCCTAATTTTTTGGTTTAATCTCACTAACCCCACCCATAAACGGATGAAGAATCTCTGGAATTCTAACCGATCCATCTTCTTGTTGATGATTTTCCATCAGAGCAATCAGTGTGCGGGTGGATGCCATCGCCGTTCCGTTTAAAGTATGCATAAAGTGAGTGCCATTTTCATCTTTATATCGAATACCGCCGCGTCGTGCCTGAAAATCAGTACAATTGGAACAGCTGGTCAGTTCACGATACTTTTCCTGAGTTGGAATCCAAACTTCACAATCATATTTTTTAGCCGCAGGAGCTCCCAAGTCGCCTCCGCAAATATTCACCACCTGATAGGGGAGTTCTAAGTCTTGTAAAATCTCTTCCTCAATGCTCAATA
>DAOWGG010000058.1 GCA_030637565.1 Candidatus Peregrinibacteria bacterium
TCGCTTCGTCTCCTGCAGCTGTGGCGTAAAGAACACCGCCCCAGATCATTACGAGGATAGAAACTGCTACCACCAATTTACTGAGTAGGGAAATCACTTTATCGACCAAGCCTCCCAAGTCCTTATTTCCTGTATCAGCAAGTAGGGTTGCATCTTTTCCGTCACAGTCTTCATCAATTCCGTTGTCTGGAGCGTCGAAAGCTCCTGGATTCACCTGACTTCCGCGAAGAGGAGTGGTTACTTTTGCTGGGTCATAAACATTACTGCTTTTTCCAATAACAGGACTATCACATCGTTTTGGCTCAGCTCCTTTTTTAAAATTAAGCTCGTCACACGTCTCTTCTTCGGTTAATTCAGCCCCCTTATATATATTGTAATATTCTTCCCATTGAATCGGGCTATAATTTCCAGAATCCGCATAAGGAGTATTTGGTGCAATCTCTCGCATTACAATATTAGAGATCGCAATATAACCATCACCGTCCTGATCACATTCAGCGGCCAATGCAGCAGGTGCTACAAAGAGACCAAGAAGAATTGAGGTGGTCAAAAAGCTGATGATTTTTTTATTGTTGAATTTCATGTGGTGGTTGGTCGTGTTGGTTGTTCAAAAAAAGTATACAATTAATAGAATTGAACACAAGGTTTTATGTTAAAAAGTTGTAGACATTTTTTATAAATATTTTTTAGTACAGAGGTAAAACCAATGTAACAAATTCGTTACATTGTAACAAAAAAATGTTACAGACAAGCTAAGAAATAGTACCAATAATAAAGTAGGCGAGGGTTCTAGCAAGTAACGAAACCGCTAATCCAACCAAGCTCCATATCATCATTCGTTTCGCTTTTCGAAGTTTTTCATCATCACCAGCCGCTAATGCGTAGCGGACACCACCCATCATCAAAAATACAACAGCCGCAGCTGCCACTAAGGTCATTAAACTTCCTGCGGCAGAAAGAATGATTTCAGCAATATTCGATTCAGTACTGATCGCTGTCGAAGGAATCGCCGTACATCCAATGGATGGATCAGCCATACTTCCGTCAGGACATGGAATTAGCTCCTGAGCTTTCACTGTTTTAATAAGTCCATTGGAAACGTGCATTTGTTTTTGGTGTTATAAGAAGTAATTGATTAAGGTACTGACAGCAGTATAGGCAAGTAGCCCTATAATAAGCCCGAGAACCGCATAGCGAACGGAGTGATGAGCTTTATTTATTTTTTCAGTATCACCCTTTGCTGTCACATAAAGAAATCCAGAATAGACCAGCATAATAACAGAGAAGGCCGCGATGATGCCGATTAAAATATTTGTTGCATTGTTAATAACTGTTGGAATGTCACTTAGATACCCAGAGGTACCTTCAGCAGGTCGATGAAGTGTTCGTATAAGTACTCCAGAAAAAATAACAATCACAATCGCAACAAAAGATCCGAAAATCATTTGTCGACCCTGAGAAATTCGTTCATCGTTCCCGCCAGAGCCAACATAAAAGAAAGCTCCAAGAACAATAAAGAAAATTGCTAAGGCAATAATTACCTGAGATCCGTAACTCCAAATTAGCGAGATAAATTCACCAAAATTAGAAACTTCACCTAGGGCAGTTTGAGTTGTTTCTTGGGCATGGGCCACTGCAGGAAGGAAGAATCCTGAAAAGCTTATGAGCCTAATGATGTGTCTTGAAATTTTATTCATCCTTTTTCTTATTGGATTTTTGACGTGATTTTCTATCCTTATGTTTTTTAGATTTTTTATCCTTTTCACCCCCCTCTTCAGAGTCATCAGGCTTTAATTTTGTTTCTTCTTTTTGTGTCTTTAGCTGAGTCGTTTCTGACTTCTTTTTATCAGCGTCGGTTTTTACCGAAACTTGAACTTCAACGGGTTGAGCAATATTCATTGTTTGCTCACGAACTGTGCTTGTCGAAGAGGTGGTTCCACCTCCTTCTCTAATTTGAGTCTCGACTTCATGAATTTCTGTCATCATTCGCGCTGCATCGGCATCACCGCGACTGGCCCTTTCACTAATCTCCTGTCGAACGGCGACCACTTGTTGTTGTCTTGTTTTATCTGAAATAGAATCGGGGGAAGCCATGGTTTCAATCGATTTCTTATGAGCATTTCGAGATCCCTTGGCATCACCCGCAGTTAAATCAACAAGGTCACGTATTTTAGATACTGCTAAATGTTCTGGTAAAAATGAATGAGCTGTCTCAGTAGGGTTTACTTTTGTTCGTTCAAGATTTTTCATTGAGGAGGGAAGCGCACTAGCTTGATTCAATCGAGAGGTTGATGAGCCTAAAAGTCCTTTGAAGCTTTCGGTTAACTTTTTTGGTTCAGACCCCTTCTCTTTAGTTCCAGTTTTTTCTAAAATGTCTCCAACCGCAGGAGTGAGATTCGATCGGATTTTTTGTGCTTTGTCTGAAATAACAGCAGTTGCTCCCGACCACATGCGTTGGCGAGTGAGCATGAAAGCAAAGAAAATTGGCAAGTAAAGCATCACCAAAAACAAAACATATTCCATCATCTGAGGGGTGGTGCTGAGTGTATTAACGACCTGACTTCCTGGTAAATAGAATCCAACATTAGAAAGAACTCCAAATTCTCCAAGTCCTGGATAAGCACTATCGATAGGCAGTCCAACCGCTTGCCAAATATTAACAACAATCGAAATTCCTAAGGCCATCAAAGGTCCAATTAGAAGCCAGCGAGCATAAATCCCCATCCAGTTATAAAAATAACTGCGAGTGAATCGAAAGATAGCGAGCAAGAAGAGGATTGGAGAAACAATCATTAAAGCCCACAAAATGACAATTCGAAGCAGAAATATGAGAGCCATGGCAAAGTAGGCAACTCCTGTTAGTAGGACCATCAGTGCAGAAAAAATAATGTTTTCCTGATCGGGATTGAAACTTTTTTCATCAAGTAATTGAATCGATTGACTGAGAGGAACTTGGACTTTTATATCATTGCCAGTTGATCGCAATTGAATAGTTTGATCCGCTTCACCCCCTAAAATGGCACCTGTATAGCTAGGGGTCAGAAAGTCTTGTTCCAGCTGTCCAATGGTAATGTTGGCAGGGATTGGCTCTCCTTCAGGTGTTTCGCCAGCAGAAAATTTTAAGCCAATTTCTTTTTGTGCAGATCGTTTTAATACATTGGTTTCATTCTGGTAGCCCACCGCATTCCCATCATTGTACGAAGGAGTTTCTACAATGCTGGAAATCTGAACTCCACTCATAAATGTTTTTTGTAAAAGTCCTGTTCCGTCAATCAGTAGTTGGTTGATAGGAAGTGCAAAGTTAACAAAAATAACGGCGAGCCCATAAACCAAAACAACCTGTCTCAAATATTTTCGTGGAATCAAAAGGCTGAACATCCACATGGCGGCAATCGCCAAAAGCCCGATAATAAATAAGCTGTTCACAACGGTGAGAACTTTCAAATAACTACTGCGAATGGCAGGGTTATGAAAGCCACTATCGTTAATGTTTAGAGTCCAGGCCAGAGCTTCTTTTCCACGAATCATAAACTTAAGCCCACCAGTTACAAGGGCGCTGAATTCCCAATTAGGGTTATCTTGAACATCAAAAAGAGCGAGCCCTTGGCTGGTGGAGGGTTCACCCAATTCAAATTCTTCTGTAAGCCCAAGCGAAGCATCCAATCCAGTCTGCCCAGCAAAGGCAGCGGAAGACCCTGAAACGATGAACTCAGCAGTTTTAAAATTATTTTGAACAATATCTCCATCAGGGTTCTGTTGAGAAATGCTCATAGTTGTAATAACTTCCATTCCATTTTTTGCCGTTGGATTTACAGTGGCTGTGAATCCAATCGTTCCCGCTGAATTTCCTGGGATTGTATCAAAATAACAACGAATCGTAACATCAGCGTTACGGCAGTATTCAGTATTCCCAATTGAAACATTGGTCAGGCGATTCTCATTGTAATCAATAACAAGCTCAACACCTTCTGCAAGTCCGCTTTTCCCATTGCCATAGCTAATAATAAAATCCACCTCCTGGCCTGGCGCAGGGTTACTCGGAATAACCGATGCATTAGTAATTGCAGGATCACTACCTCCCGATTGAGCCAGTGCAGGCAAGGGATTGAGCAATAAATTCCCTAGCACAAATAGTAGGATTAAGGGGGTGACGATAATTTTGGTGAAGATTCGTTTCATTAATAATTACAAATAATCTTTATATTATACCTTATTTCACTCATAAAATCAATGTAACAATTAGTGGAACTAGGAATTACAACGTTATAACGTCATAATGTTGTAATTTATGGCATGATCATTAGACAAATCCAAAATTTTATGACATTTATTTTTTGGCTTATTTAATTGAAAAATCAATAAAAATAACTTGTTAGTTTGTCAAGCTTTTCATAATAAAAAAACCACCTTCTCTGAAAATAAGATGTAACAATTAAAAATTATCTAAAATCAAAACTCAAAATAATCCTTAGTTTTTTGAGATGTTTTTTGAGAACCATTAAATAATAAAACTGTCAACACCAACGGATTGCTGATTATGTAACAATTTGGTATAATATAGAGATTTGATTTTATCTTGAAACAAAAAACAAAATGAAACCACTTGCCCATAAAGCAAAAAAATTCAGCTTCGCCTTAGTCACACTTACTCTCTTTGCAGCCAGTTTGTATCTGGCATATCGTCAGGGAAGTTTGCCTGAAGTAACCGACTCATCAATAAACGATAGTGTATTAAGGGGGGTGGCAGCAAGTCCACTGATTTACACTGGCATTAAAGCGCAAATAGCAAAATTATTTGCAGTGGTATTTAATAGCCTAATGACCTTCATGGGCAAAAGCGTGATGCTCGGAATTGTTACATTGGCACTTTTGGTTGAACTGCTTTTACTTTACCCAAGTGTTCGAATTCAGCTAAAGCAGAAAAAGATTCATTTGTTTCATAAAAAGCTAATAGACAAATTCAACAAAGGCGAATTGGCCGTAAGTGAAACAGAAGATGAACTTCATAAGCTCTACGACGTGAATGAAAAAATTCATCATCGTGGGGCATGGATGGTCGTCATTCAGGTTTTATTATTTTTCTTTACATTCTGGGGATTGAGCTTGATTGTAAAGGCTCCTGGCCTCATTACTGGCTCATGGAGTGTTTTGAACTTTAGTTTACTTTCCAAAGCACAAGGTTTATTTCTTCCAGTCATGACAGCCTTGGTTTATTTTGTTCATGCTTTGGCAAAAATTTATTACAAAGAAAAAGAGGACTACATCAGTTCGTCCCAAACTACCATGGCGCTTGTTTTCGCGGTTGTGGGCGCAGTGCTGGTTTATACATTCGCTGGAAAATTTGCAGTAGCCTTATCCGTATACTTTGTTACACTCGTTTCCTTTGCAACCATTCGCTACATTGTAGTGGAGCAGCACGCAAAAAAATGGGGGACGATGGCTCAGCGTGAATTGATCAAAATGTTACGTGAGGCAGGGCCTCATAAAAATCGATTTGCTTATTTCTCAAGAGTTTGGAACCAGTTGCCAATCGTTCGAAATATTAACTTCAATCTTTTAGAAGAGGCACTTTCAATGACTCTCGGCTTAATGTTGGCACTCAGCTTTTTTGGAGCCTTCCAAGAACGAACCGATGCGAATGCATATATAAAGCAGATTCAGCCAATCACGATTGTTCAGGTAAATACTAACCATAACCTTTTATAATTTTATGGAAGAGGTGAACAAAAGCTCAACAAAGGCTTCAAAAAACAAAAATTTAAAAATTGCTTTAATAGCAGTGGCTATTTTGTTATTTGGAGGTTTGGCTTACTTCGGAGCCAATAATACCGAGATGTTTCGGGCGATGATGGGAGGGGGTTATGGAGGTGGTTATCCAGGTGGCGGAGGTGGTTATCCAGGTGGCGGAGGTGGTTATCCAGGAGGATACCCCGATGGAGGTGGATATCCATTGCCAGACGGAGGGACGAATCCAATCCCATTACCAACCCCAACCGTTCCTTCAAAGCAGGAAGTAAATAAAGTAAGAGCAATGCAAGAATCCATGCCTCAGACACAGCCCACGACAACAATTCAGTCAAATAATCGTCTGTCACTTGAAGAGAGAGATGGGGTGAGTTGCTTAAATTTGCGCGGAAGCCAGCAGCTTTGGAAAACTTTTTATGTAAAAGAATATGGTGGATCGGGTGCTATTAATTTTTCTTATCATCCAAATGATGTCGAACTACTAAGTAGCCTGAATGGAGGCAACTTTCAGAAAGTGAACAACACAAAATTAGATGGCCCCTGTGGTCCGAATCCATGTAGTCAGACAATCGATGGCAAAAGTACTTTTACGATCGAGCATCTATTAGATCAGGTGGGCGAGATTAAATTAAAATTAAGGGCCTATTCATGTAGTGAGGGTGGTACGGATTGTAGTGATTGGATGGATTCAAATGAAATCACACTCAATATCTATCCACAGGAAACCTCTTTATATGCAGACTTACAAGTGAGTGGGGATGCTCAAATCACTGAAGCTAGTCAAACCAAAAGCTACGCATTGACCGCTATAGATTTCAGGAGTGATGCCGTAACATCAATGAATTTTGATCTGAATTATCTCAGTGTAATCGCAAATAAAGGAGTTATTAGTAATCTGACGAAGGACGGTCATCAGGTAAGATTCGATTACACTCCCAATCAAATCGGTAGCGGAACACTAAATATAGATTATCAATGTAAAGATACTTTTTATGCCGTTACCGTTCCTCAGCCAGAAGCCCCTGTTCAAGAGGAGCCACCAGCTGAAGAGCCAATTACAGAAACACCTGTTGAGGGGACCGAACCTGAAAATCCACAACAGCCACCAGTAGAGAATCAAATTATCTGCGGGAATGGTGTTGTTGAAGAGGGTGAGATTTGTGATGAAGGCGAAGGAAATAACAGCGATAGTTATCAATCAGCCCAGCATTGTAATGCAAGCTGTTCCGGATACGCCAATTATTGTGGTGATGAAATAGTGAATGGTTCAGAGTCTTGTGATGGATCAGTTCCAGCCGCCAATACATGCACTAGTGAAATTGGGGCAGGAACAGTGGGAACCTTATTTTGTTCATCGAATTGCACAATCAATACTTCCGCATGTAAAACTCACACGATTACCAATTGCCCTTCATCTATTCTTCCTCAAGATCCTCCAAACGCAAGGGGGAACCTTGTGATTACAGGGGGTGGAATATCTGCTCTAGACTGGGCAGTGGATGGAAGTGCGGTTGCGGGATCAGGCAACAGCCTTGCATTACAAGATTTATCAATAGGCAATCATACAGTCGTACTTAATGAAGTAGATGAATGTATTTTCGCAGTTGATCCATATACGTATGCCGATTATCTCGAAGCAAAACGAATTGCTAATTTAGGGGGGTATGTCCCAACCGCAGATGAGCTTATCCTTTATGATTACAATCTGGATGGGTCAATCACGACAGAAGATAGAATCGCTATTTATAATAATTTACCGTAATAAAACTAAATTTAATCTTATTCCTATATATATGTTAAACGAAAAATCTAAAACCGATAAACATTGGATCAAATCCGCTTTGATTTTTGTGTCCATGATTGCACTTGGGGCAATCGGATGGTTTGCTTATCAGAACAACCCAGAGCTTTTCAAAGCAGATCTTTCAATTGGTGCAGAAACAGTTCCGGGGGGATATACACTTTATATTCCTAACGACTACACGGCCAATGAAAATGATGTGGGCGAACTAGAGGTGAAGGCCGCAGTGGATATGGATGATATTGAAAATTTCAGCATTGTTTTTCAATATGTATCTGAAAAGATCAGTATCAATGGTATTAATACTGAAGTCGGTGATTATCTTCATGGAATATCAACAACCTATATCAGTAATGCTGGATCTGCTCCATTTACCCTTCGATTTGAACACGATCAAATGACGGCAGTATCACCAATCACTGCAGGGACAACCCTTTTCCGTTTAGAAATAGAGCTTTTACCAGGGTTTAGAAGTGGGCAGGCAACAATCGGAGCAACTTTTGGTACTGCTACAAATTGTCCTTCAACATCAGATTATTATTTTTGTGCGCAGTCTTCTGGTGGAGGAGGATATGTCACCAGTCCAGAATTCAGAGATGGTGTTATTTCTGTAACTAGCGGTGCTCCGTTGGGCGAGGGGGATATATGCGAACAATTAGGAGATTGTAGTGGCAATGGATACTGCGATGGGATTCAATGTGTTTGTGATCCTGAATACGATGGTGCACGGTGTAATACTTGTAAGACAGGTTTTACTGGCTATCCAGAATGTACCGAGGATATTTTTAGTAATTTAAAGTCGGCTATTCTTACGCTTAGTAACGATGCAATCAGTAATTTGGGTGAGCCAGAACGAAAACAGGCTTATTCATCGGTTTATGTAATTGTTAAATCTTCAACAGCTGATGGTAAAAAAATCACGATTGAAGGAGATGAAATTACTCTTCATCAGGCCGGAATCAGTGAGCTGGAAAAAATAGGTAACGTTGCTGGCAGTATTATCGAAGGGATGGATATAGGGGGAACAGTCGGCGTTAATGCGAGTTTAGTTCCTGGAGTGGAGGGTGTTGTTAAATTAGAATCGGCAAACGGAAATGCAGATGGAAGTTTAGATGGAATTTCAAGTACATCTGGAGAAATACTTATTGTTCCTGCAATGGAATACACACTCATGCTTCATCCTTCTGTTAGCTATAAAGTAAGAATAGTTGGAGTTAATCAGGATGCCGTTGCTGATACCAACGCAGTAAGAGACATCAACTATTCCGATTTAACCTGGATGCCTCAGCCTACTAATCGCCTAAAATCAGATGCTTTGGTGGGTGGACTTTTAGAAAGGGGTGATACAACAGGGAAAGGTCCAGTTTATGTGCAAGTGGATCGAGCGGATGTTGCTCCTATTCGTAGTAATGAGATTGTGGTGGAAGTCCCATCAGGTCCGATTATTGAATATTTACGTCGAGTAGGATCTAGCCCGATTGTAAAAGGGGGTCGTGTAACATTTACCGTAAAAGTAAGCGATGTCGATCAAATTAATGATATTCAGGATATCCGAACCTCAGTGGTTCGTTCAACTTACAACACCTACAGCGGAATTAACGCAGACGGTAGTGCAGTTTGGTTTACAGCAACTCCTCTTCCAAATGAAATAGTCGTGTCTGATAGTGGAACCGAAACACCAGAGGGAGAGACGGTGAGTCAGTATTTCAAAGTTTATTCTATTCCTGTTGAAATTCCACAGGATCCAAACCTAACTGATGCGAGTGATTACAGAATTGTTCTATCCATCACAGACTCAGGTAACAATGAGAGCAATGCGGTAGCAACAGTTGCTATCGGAAACATAGCCAACGGAGATGTAAACGGGGATGGAAATGTAACAATGCTCGATGTGATCATGGCTTTTCAGATCGCAACGGGGGAGACTGCATCACCCACTGCATCACAGATTCAAGGGGCTGATATGAACAATAACGGAAATGTAACAATGCTCGATGTTGTTACATTATTTGAACAAGTTAATCAATAATAACCAAAAACCAATACCCATTATTTAAAAACCATGGAAAACGAAAATAAAACACCAATGGAAATGAATCAGGAGCCCGTGAATACGGCACCCGTTCAAGAGTCCAATCAGCCACCAGTTGCTGAATCTAAAATTGCTGAAACAGCAAAAACCTCCGTTGATTCTGTAGAGGTGAATCAGGATTCACCTAAAGAAGAAAAACAAAAATCCAAAAAAGGATGGAAAGTTTTAGCATTCGCTACTTTGGTTTTGGCAGTGGGCGCTTTGGGTTACTTTGGTTATCAGAATCCTGAATTGTTTAAAGCAGATATTACCGTATCGACAGTTCAGCCCACAGTTCCGACAGTGACAAAGCTTTATATTCCAAACTACGACACAAATCCTCAGGATAATGGAATGATCTCCATTTTAACTAAAAATAGTCCAGTTGCTGAAGATGTGGTGAGTGTGAGTTTCAAGTTAAAATACACTCCCGTTGATGCGCTAACTTTTAATGAGAATTCCATTATATTAGATGGATCTGTATTCAGTTCAGCCGATTTGAAAAGTGTGAATACAAGCATTCCAGGTGAGGTGGTCGTGTCTTTCTTTTCCAGTACTCCAGCCGCCCTTAACGCCGACGATCAAGTGGTGATGAAGTTGGCAGTAGATGTCGATACAGACCCTGGAAGTACAGTTAATCTTCAGGTGGAAGATGTAGAAGTAGTTAAAAAAGTCGGAAGTGCTTTTGAAGTGAGTGATCAATTCACAACAATTGCCTCTGAAAAAATGAATATTGTAAGCAATCAAAATTTACGCGTTCTCAATGCAGAAGCATTAGACAGTAATCATGTATTGGTTCAATTTTCCGACCTAATGCAAGAGATTGGAAGTCATACCGATTACACTTTTGATAATGGGTTATCAGCTGTTATAGATGGTGTAAATAGCGGTTATGATAGCGGCTATGATCAAAGCACAGTTATTGTAGAAACAGGCACTCAGGCAGCAGGTTCAGAATATAAAATAGCGGTTCAAGCTGGGAATCCACAAGGAAATACAGATGGTGGACTGGGAACCGATTATATTTATGCAACATTTGATGGATATATAGATCCGTCTGACCCAGCTTATAGTGCAGTTGTTTTAAACTCAGTGGATGTGAATTCATCAACTGAAGTAGTTCTACATCTTTCAGGGAATGTAAGGTCAGAGTCGGTAACACCGATCAATATTGAAGTGGTAGAATTACTTCCTCCTGGAGGCAATTTGACAATCACAAACGCTGAGACGGTGAGTGGAAATACAATTCGTTTAACCACGGCTCAGCAAGTAGCCGATAAAAATTATTTCATTCGCTTTAAGGGCGTTGAAGCTACCAATGATTTGCCATTAACGAACAATAAATCCGTTAATTTCCTTGGGCATACCGTGCCAGCGATGAGCATGGAAAATGTAAGTCCGAGCACAGTAACCAATGAGGTGGATCAGGTAGTGGTGATTTTAGGTCAAAACCTAGACACGGTTGCCACTGCTCGTATTGATACCACTCAAGTTCAAATCACTCAGCAGACCGCAGGAGCTTTGAGTATTACGGTTCCTAGTGGATTTACTGAGGGGGTTTATGGAATCACTTTAGTGAGTCAATCGGGTGCAACCGCTACCCTTGAAAATGCGTTGGCCGTTAGCAATCCAGAAACACCAATGCGAATCATTTCGGAAGAATCCCGAGCCATTCCAAATCGAATTGCTCCTGATGGAGAAACCGAAATCACTTTCTGGGTACTTGTTGATGACCCGGTAGGTCTTGCCAATATTGATAGTGTTAACATCGATTTAGAACAAATTGGTGGAGATCGTGCACAGGAGATGGAAAAAGACCTTGGTCTTCAGTCTCAGTATCAACAATTTTATAAATACACCACCACGGTAGCCGAAATCACGCCAACTCAAGAAGATCCTTATCAGTTGGCAGTCCAAGTGCGAAAAGGAGATGAGGTGGCCAACGGAACGGTTGAAGTCGTTGTAACCCGAGATGTTTTGGGTAGTGTGGCGCCAACTTTAGATCAAATTTATGTAAGCCCAACCACAGTCGCTCCTGATGGCGAAACACCAGTTAAAATTTCTGCGAAAGTATCCGATCCAGATGGCGCGGGAACCATTACTTCGGTAGTGGCTGATCTTGGGCCTTTGGGTGTTGGGTTTGTTTCCTTGTTATCTCTCGATGTAGCTGGAGAAGCGAATGAGCAAGTGACCGGTTGGTTTGAATCAGAAGAATTCACTATTCCAATCACAACCGCTGAGGGGCAATATAGCATTTCCGTTACTGCCTTGGATGACACGGGTGAAAGTGTAAACAAGACCTCAATACTTAATGTATCCGCATCGCTTACGGGGCCAACTATCGATCCAGAACGAAGTTATCTTAGTCCTCGAAATTCGATTCCAAAAGATGCTCGAACTCCATTCGCTATTCATGTAATGGTGAGCGATCCGAATGGTGTGGCTGACATCGATACGGTCAATGCTTATTTCGGAACGCTTGGAATGTCACCAGTGGCACTTTTGAAAGATCCGAATGCTTCTGACAATGCGAAGAGTGCTTTATATTCTTCATCGGACATCACGGTTCCAGCCACTGCACCATTTGGAGGACATGAAATTGAAGTGGTCGCAACCGATTCCAGTGGAGGTACAGGCAGTGTGATTTTGCGAATGGAAGTAACCTATGAAGACTTTATTGGAGATTCTCCAATTATCTTTGATGACAAATCATACACCACACCAAAAATCGCCATCAACGATGGTCAAACTCGTGTAACATTATATGCATTTGTTCGAGACGATGACAACGACTTAGAATCGGTCGTTGTGAATTTAAGTGGTGTGGGCCAAGTTGGCCCAGAATTACCTCCTGACTTTGGTCAGGTTGGTGGTTCAGTGGTTGCTCCTGCAGTAGGAGATGGCACTTGCCCAACCAATTCCAGCACCATTGTGTGTATGCAGCCAAGCTTTAAAGAGGGGCGTGATGGTCAATGGTTTATTCTTCCAGATGTAACAATTTCAACCACCACACCAGCCAGCTCCGAACCTTATATGGTTGAGGTGATTGCAACTGATGCGGCATATAAAACCGCTCGTGGGGCACTTCCTATTTCGGTTCGTGACAGCCAAGGCTTTGAGGCCGATAAAAACCCACCGATGATTGTGGGGGCTGTCCCAGTAGCACCTGGAAAAATAGAGGTGGTATTCAATGAAGAGATTTCAGCATTGTCCATTTCATCAAACGGTGAAGAATTTACCATTACAGAGCAGAGTGATGTAAGTAATAAGTTAAATGTTGTCGGAGCAACGATCAATGCGGCTGGAAATGTTGTAACACTTACGACAGCCTCTCAGGAGACAGGAGTGGAATATGTTTTAAGTGCTAGCAATGAAGTAACCGATGCCGCTGGAATCGCATTGGTGAGTGGTAGCGCAAACCGTCAATATTTCACAGGTTTTGAGGAAAGTGATAGACAACCCGTTGTTCATTATGTATCTGCAACCGACA
>DAOWGG010000137.1 GCA_030637565.1 Candidatus Peregrinibacteria bacterium
AAATATCCGCACGCTTGGTGTGACTGGCGAGATCTTTAGTGTGGATGTGGCAAGTGGTTACCGTCGCATTTCGATTGAGCAACATAGTGCTCACAGGCTTTCCAACGTGATTACTATGACCCACCACCACTACCTCTTGTCCTTGAATTGGAATATCGTAATGATCCAATAGTTTAATAATTCCAGAAGGAGTGGCTGGAGGAAGATCTTCGAATTCCGGACTTAAAAACATTTTTCCTAAATTGTAAGCATGGAATCCATCCACGTCTTTTTTGGGATCAATCGCTCGAATCACTTCGGGAACATAAATAGTCTCCGGAAGGGGAAGTTGGACAATAAGTCCATTAACCGATTCATCTTCGTTTAACTTTTGAATTTCTTCAAGCAGCTGATCTTGAGTGATTGTATCGGGAAAGCGAAGCTCTCGATACTCAACGCCAGCGCGTTCACAGGCTCTTTTTTTATTTCGAACATACGTTAAAGAGGCTGGATTTTCCCCAAGTAAAATAACGGCAAGTGTTGGAGAGTTTTTCCCCGCTTCGTCTTTCGCTGAATCAATCAGCTGTTGAGACAATGCTTTTCCGTCCAGAATTTCCATAAGGGAGGGGAAATAAAATAGCCTTTGCCAAGGCGAAGCTATTATAACGAAGGAGCTCAGGAATGACAATAAGTTCCTTAGTTTTAATTGCTGTTCTGCTCTTCAAGCTGCTTCAAAATATCCATCATCTCTCCATAATCCGAGCAACGAAAGTTACAGCCCAATGTTCCTTCGGGGAATTCCCATCGGCCAATGCAATCCGGAAAACCAGGGCGAGGGCCGATAGACAGTTGATTTTTTAAATTATAATCACAGCATTCATTGGGGTTGTTATGACTACTGCATTCCTCACTAACAAAGTCGAGATATTCCAATGGATTTTCCTGATTGTAATAACCTTCTAATTCTTCTTCACTTAGACACTCGTATCCACAGGCGCGAATATTGTTATCAAACTTCCAATTACCAATACATCCAGGAGCAGAGGAGTAATAATTTTCGTTCGCACAACAGGTGTCACGCTCTTCTTGAGTTCCTGCGTTGCAAGGGTGGAAGCAGTGATAAAAACAAAGACGGGTGTGATAATTAAATAGCCAGTATCCATCATAATTACATTCAGGTACGGTAATATTTTCATTAGTTTGCTGACAGCACTCATTCCGATATTCTTGCTTCAGTTGAATGGTGCATTGCTCTGGTGTGTAGCCAATAGGGTCTTCTTCAAAAACAGGGGGTTCTGGCTCAGGGTCAATCGGAACAATTGGAGGGGGAGTAGGATTGGGCTCAACAGGGTCTTCTGCTAGAGGTGGCGGATTAACAGGAGGGGGAACAGGATTGGGCTCAGTGGAAGTTCCCGGGTCTGAGTTATCAGAAGGAGGATTTGAATCTTCAGAAGGATTAGAGGAAGAAGGTGAGCTTCCTCCTTGATCTTGAGGGGGGGTATTGAAAGAGATTGTGTCTTCATCAAGGGTGATCGACTGATAAGGACTTCCTCCTCCAAGTCTTATAAAATCAGAACCAGAATTCGATTCTTCTGTTTCGTTCGGATGAGGAATATCAACCAAAAGCCCTTCAGGAACCCGGATAAATCCACTTACCCCATTCCAGTCATCAGGAACGCTAAATTCAGTGTTGTTTCCGACTTTAAAAAATTTGATTTTATCAAGCTCTTTTTCGGGTCCCTCCAAATCAATCGTGATGGTGTTGGTTCGAGAAGGAATAATTCGCAAATTGGATTGTCCAATGTTGTTCACCCTTAAAACGCCACCCTGAGCTTCTACACTTTGATTTAGTCGACTTTTTTCTTCGGGTTTTAAAACCAAAAAAAGGCTCAGAATCAAAACGACTGAAACACCCGCGATGATGAGATTTTTTTTATTCATTTTGAGTCTTTTTTCAGCGATTTTATTGTACTCTTTTTTGATCGTTAATCAATCGCTTTGAAATTTGTATGATTTTATATAAATAATGCATTGAATTTCTAAGAGAAATATGTTATAATTCAATGATTTAAATTAAAAATAAATTAAAAATAAATATTCAAATGAATTCTCAATTCACAAAAATTCTAGATCTAGCCGTGGAGCGCAATGCGTCGGATGTCCACTTCCAGACAGGGAAAAAGCCAGTGTTAAGAGTTTCAGGAAAGCTATACATCGTAGAGGACTCTGAAGTATTTCAATTGGCCGAAGGAACCCCTGAGTTCAAGCAATACATGAACGAAAACCAATACGAGTATTACATGAAGCACGGAAATGCGGATTTTGCTTTTGGCTACAGTGACGATTACCGATTCCGAGGAAATGTATATCGTCAGCAGGGAGGGATTTCAATGAGCTTGCGCCTGATCCGAAATCGATTGCTTAGCTTCGATCAACTCGGACTTCCGCCTGTTTTTCAAGACATTGCAGAAAATTACCGTCAGGGATTTTTCTTGGTGGTGGGGCCAACGGGGCATGGAAAGTCAACCAGCTTGGCAGCGATTTTAAACCACATCAACAAAACAAAAGAATCTCATATCGTTACAATTGAGGATCCGATTGAATACATTGTTAAAAATGAAAAGTCCGTTGTTGAACAGCGGGAAATAGGGGTTCATGCCTCCTCTTTCTCAAATGCACTTCGAGCGAGTATGCGTCAGGATCCAGATGTGATCATGATTGGAGAAATGCGTGATCATGAAACGATTCAAGCAGCGCTAACATTAGCGGAAACAGGTCATTTGGTATTCTCAACACTACACACAAACAACTCAGTTCAAACCATCGATCGTATCATCGACGTTTTCCCAGAGGAAAAACAAAAGCAAATCAGAACTCAATTGGCGAGCACTTTAAGTGGCGTTGTTTCTCAGCGTTTGGTGCCAGGGATTGATGGTGATCTTTTGTTTGCTTATGAAGAATTGATGGTGAATGATGCCGTTCGAAATATTATCCGTAGCGAAAAAAGTGAGCAGATTTATAATGCGCTTCAGGGGGATTCAGGTAGCGGGGTAACTCGATTGGAACAAAGTTTAGTGAATCTTGTAAAAGAAAACAAAATCACAAAAGAAGTGGCACAAAATTATTCGACCAACCGAGAACTGATCGATGTGTTCATGGAATATTAAATCTAAAATCTAAAAGGCTAACAGTCTACAAAGCTAAAAAATTATGGAAAAATTAAATACAGATCAAAAGCAAAAAAACATTCTTATTGTGGATAGCAATAAAGAGCTAGTGCACGACTTGAAAGATTATGCAGATCATCATGATCTTAAGGCAAAAAATGGTCTTAATTTTGTATTTGCCGCTTCAAGTAAAGAGGCATTGAAAAAAATAGTGGAGCAAAAAATTGATTTGATTATTTTAGAGGTCATTTTACCAGTCGTGAATGGTTATTATCTACTCAACGCACTAAAAAAAGAAAATACAAAAATCCCAGTGATTATTTACACAAGATTAAAGGGACCT
>DAOWGG010000135.1 GCA_030637565.1 Candidatus Peregrinibacteria bacterium
CGCATGGTGATTTTAGCTTCTCCCCATCCCTTTTTTTCATAATGGTGATGGAGTGGGGCAATGAGAAAAACCTTCTTTTTAAAGAATTTTTTAGAGGTGAGTTGGATAATAACTGATAGGGTTTCAACGATGAATACAGCTCCAACAATTAAGAGAACGACAACGGAGTCGGTCATCATGGCAATAACCCCTAGTGTGGCGCCATACGAGAGCGATCCTGTATCCCCCATATAAAATAGGGCGGGTGGAACGTTGTGCCATAAAAAGGCTAAGAGAGAGCCGATTAAAACACCACAGAAAATAGCCAAAACAAATAATCCTTTTGCGTAAGCGATGGCAGCGAAAGCAGCGAAAGCCAAAATCAACAATCCGCCGGCAAGCCCATCTAGACCATCTGTAATATTCACTGCGTTTGAAGTGGAGACAATCACTAAAATAAATAGGGGAATGTACCACAGTCCAACTTCAAAATCTCCCAATCGTGGAATGTGAACGGAAGTGAAACCAAGTTTTTGATAGAACCAAACGGCTCCTAGTGCGGCAAAAAGAGTAAGCAAAAGAAACTTTGGCTTTGCCTTAATCCCCTTATTTTTCCCGATTTCTTTAATATTGAAAAGGTCATCAACCGCTCCTAACATTCCCACGGCGATGAGGGTGAAAAGAGGTAGATAGACTTCTCCTCGACTCAAGAGGGATTTATCAAGGAATCCTGTTAGTGATAGGGCTCGTGAAAAAATAATCACTAAAACCACAGCGATCCACATCGTTACTCCTCCCATCGTTGGTGTTCCGCTTTTTTTTGCATGAAGCTCTCTGAATACTTCGGCCTTTCCACCACTTAAGCTGGTGTCTCGAATTTGTTTCCCTAACTTTAATTTTTTAGCCACTTTTAAATAAAGGGGGGTCAATCCTAGTGTTACTAAGAAAGTGAGGGCAGACCAACCGAAAATAGCGATGAGCTGAGGGACGTGAGTCATAATAAGTGCGAGTGCGAGTGCGAGTCTCAAGTGACTGGCAAACTGAATTAAGCTAGTTCTTCGATTGCGTGACGTCGGTCAATATCATAGAACCGCATTTGAGTTTTGTCGAATCTAAGGTCTGCTTTTCCAATGGGGCCATTTCTATGTTTTCTTATATAAACTTCAGTCACCCCCATTTCTTCTTCTGTTAAATTTTCTTCATAATAATCCTTTCGATAAAGCATCATTACTACATCGGCATCTTGCTCGATTGCACCGGATTCACGGAGGTCGGATAATTGTGGAATTTTTGGATTTCTTAGTTCGACGGCACGGGATAATTGAGAGAGAGCGATAATAGGAATATGCAATTCTCTTCCTAATGCTTTCAATGTTCGTGAGATCTCAGAGATTTCCTGTACACGATTGGATTGATAGTTTTGATTACCTGTACTCATAAGTTGTAGATAGTCGACGATGATCATATCGAGCCCATGCTCCATTTGGAGACGACGAGCTTTTGCTTTTAGTTGTACGATAGACATTCCAACTGAATCATCGATATAAATTGGGGCTTGATTGAGTTTGTCCATAGCGGAGCCCATATTTTGAAAATCTTTATCACTTAATTTTCCGTGTTGAAGTTTCCAAGAGTCAACTCCTAAGATTGAACAAAACATTCGATCCACCAATTGCTCTTTCGACATCTCAAGTGAGAAAATTCCAATTGTTTTTTTATTATTTGATTCAATCGCTGCTTTTTGAGCGATGGAAAGGGCTAGAGCGGTCTTACCCATACTTGGGCGAGCCGCTAGAATGATAAGATCTGATGGTTGAAATCCAGATAGAATTTTATCGAGAGCGGTGTAACCTGTTGGGATTCCTTTTACCTTATCCTTTTCATCTGCATGATGAAGTATGGCAAATTCTTCGTAACGTTTGTCGAGCACATCCTTAATGTGGATAAAGCGGTCTTTCAAAAAGGTTTGAGAAATGCCAAAGACTTCTTTCTCAGCGGTATTGAGGAGTTCTTCGATATTCTCATCTTCGCTATATCCACAGCCAGAAATTACATTCCCAGCCTTGATCATTTTTCGGAGGGTGGATTTGTTTTTAACAATTTGAGCGTATTTAAAAACATGAGTTGATGTTGGGACACTTGAGGTTAGTTCGGCTAAATAAGCTGGTCCTCCAATCGTGTCGATTTGCTTTCGTTCTTCGAGTAGATTGGCAACGGTTAAAAGATCGATTGGATCATGTCGATTGTAAAGATCTAAAATAACCTCGAAAATAAGCTTGTGTATTTCGTAGTAAAAATCCTCTCCTTTAATCAGATCTGCAATTTTAACAATTGCCTCTTTGTCCATTAAAATAGATCCAATCACCGATTGTTCGGCTTCTTTACTATGAGGAGGAACTTTGATCGATATGTTTTCTTTAGCCATAAAATAATGAGATAACAAAATAGCGACACGGCAAAACCATTTGTTTGCTTTTGTGTGTTTATTTTAGTGTGTGAAGTGTACCGATTTTGAGATTTAAGTGCAAGGCTACCCCCTCAGAAAGGCTTGCGTGAAATTTGTTTTATTTAAAAACTCCCCATCCAAGTTGATTGGACGGGGAGAAATGCTTTAATAAACTTAGGCCTTTGCTGCCACCTTTGTGGTCACCTTTTTAACTTCAATGCTTACTTCAGGCGCTTCGGGCTTTAATATTTCCCCCGTAATTTCATTGAATATTTTTTCATCTTTTTTTAAGAATAATTTGGCATTTTCACGCCCTTGCCCCAGCTTGGTTGATTTGAAGGTGTAAAATGCCCCCGATTTACTAACAATATTCTTTTTAACTGCAATATCTAGCAAGTCTCCGGTTTTACTAATTCCTTCGTTAAACATGATATCGAATTCAGCTTGTTTGAATGGAGGGGCGACTTTGTTTTTAACAACTTTAACTCGCACGCGATTTCCGGATATTTCGCGATCGTCACCAGTTCCCGTATCAATTTTATCGATTCGACGAATATCAAGCCTTACCGATGAATAGAATTTTAGGGCATTTCCACCTGTTGTGGTTTCTGGATTTCCGAACATTACACCGATTTTCATACGTAATTGATTGAGGAAGATAACAGAAGTTCCTGTTTTGGAGATGATTGAGGTTAGCTTCCTGAGTGCCTGGCTCATAAGACGAGCTTGGAGCCCCATAAA
>DAOWGG010000002.1 GCA_030637565.1 Candidatus Peregrinibacteria bacterium
GAGCCAGCGATAAAAATACCACTGCCTCCGAAGCCAATATTAGTTACTGCAAATGAAGAGTTTACTAACCCTGCATTTCCCGTTAATGTTGTTATATTTTGCCCCAAAGAATCTTCCATCAAAACATCCAGTCGGTTATCTGTTGAATCGTTGGTGTTGGTTTTGAAAACAAAATCAATTGGGGTTGCTTGCCATGCAACAAAATCATCGGGCAAGCGCCAGCGTACGATGATATCGTAATTCTGTATTGTGGGTTGTTTTGTTGTCCATTGATAATAATTAAAATTGTTTGGACCCGCTCCATCTGTGTCTATGAAATGAGATTCTATTTTTCCTCGATGTCCTCCGCTTCCAACCGCTTCTGCTACAGCTCCTGGGAAGTGAGGTTTTATTCGAACGGCTTTGGTTCGTGTGGCGAGGTTGTTGAAAGGAATGTTGTTTACATCGACGCCGTTGATTGTTCCGGTGGTGGTTAGATTTCCCTGAACATTCACATCATCTGAAAATTCAAACCAACCGTCTGCCAATGAAACTCCGTTTGGATCGTAGCTCAACACCTGATTGAGCAGTGCGCTACCGAAGCTCAACTGAACGACTCCTCCTGGGGCGTTGTCATTGGCGTCGATTTGGAAGATATCTGTGTTGGTTCCCGCTGGAATGCGGGAGATATCCCACACTCCTCCTGAACTCAATACCGCTAAGTCTCCTGCATTTGTGCCTATTTCTGTGTTATCGATAGTATCTGCGGTTTCGGCGTAGGCTTGTTCGTGGATGGTTTTACGGTCTATAGCATCAGCAGTACTTCCTTGAGGGTCTAAAATTTCGTAATTAGTATCTGGCTCTCCAGTTGTTTTCACTTCCACCTGAAGATATTTATGAATATTAGCATCAAAGTTTGGGAATGAATTTATACTTCCTAGGCTCATATTGAACAATCCAAATGTTCCTGTGGTGACACTATGAATTTCCTGCCAGCTTGTGTATCCAGATGCGGTTAAGTTGATACTTCCAGTTTCGGTTGTGTCACTCGTTATCCAATCTGAGGTATTCCATAAGCTAAAGCGAAAAGAATAATTACCGCTTAGGGGGACATTCGCATTGTTTAAAAGACGTCCTTGGTAATTGATAACTGAAGGTGTTGTGATTTCTGCTGCGAATAGGCCAGTGTAAGTACTAAAAAGTATGCTGGTAATTGCAAATAACATCGCAAGAATGGGCGCCAATAATTTTTGTTTTTGTTTTTTCATATATGAAATCTTTATATTATAGCATAAATAAGCCAAAAATTGAAGATTGCTGGTGTTGTGGTAATGAAGAATTGTGGTGTGGTATTTAATACAGTTTTTGGCTTAAATAAGCCGTAAAGCTCGAGTTTTTGGTGTTTTTTTGGAATTTTTATACAAAAATGGATGAAACGTGGAGTGATTGTTGAATTTTTTTCTGAAAATTTATTTTGATGTGGAAAAGATTCTGACTTACTTTTGTGAAGTGTTCCCTTTTTCAAGTTTGGCGATGCTGTTTAATTCACATTTCTTCATTTTTTCAATGGGGTAATACTCAAAAGCCTATCAATTTTCTTCGCTTCGCTGCGTAAATTCCTAGTCCTTTGTCCTACATTTCGTGTTCTCGCTATCGCTCCGAGCACTCCATTTCGGAACGTATTACTCGCTACTTACTGCTGTCAAAAAATGAAGCAAAAAAACATTGGGGCTCCATGAACCGTGTAATCAGCGTTGTACAATTAACCATCTAATCGTCACGGTCATTCTGCCCCAAACCCCGCATTTACCCTTTTATTTTTGTTGTACATTCAAAAGACAGGTGGTGGATTATTGTGCTCGTTCGTCGGTGGTTTTTCATAATAATTACCATGAAAATATTACATGGGGTCAAAAACACGAAAAAAGCCCACTCTCTGAGGAGAATGAGCCTTTTTATTGGGCAACTTTTAAACAGGTTTATTTCTTCTTTTTATCTTGTCTTATTTTATGCTTTTTGAATTTGATTTTCACTCCTCTCTCCATCCACGGAAGGTGGGCAAAGAACGTGTTTCCGGCGTTCATGAGCATGTCGATGTTTAGTAGTAAGCTGAGAGCTAACAAGATCAAAAGCAATAGTAATAATGATAGAGGGAATCCTGGTGGGGCGGCGGGGCGCAATGGTTTGGGTTCGGGGCATTGATTGACTCGTATGAGTTCGTTGAACGTGTATATCACCTCTTGCATGACATTTCCATTCAGATCCTGAGCGTTGATTTTCACGGTGACAGGCACTCGTGGAATGAAATCCTCAATAGGGTCAATTTTGATTTTATATTTTAATTTTTTCCCGCTGGATTCAAAGAAATGAGGGTCGTTTTTTGTATACAATGTTCCGTTAATGTCTATTTTTAATGAATCTAAATCCACTCCCGATTGATTGTCTTTGATTACGAATTCCACATCGGAATCAGATGGAATATTCATGTCACCATGGTCGGGTTCTTTCTCTTCCACCCATGGGGGGGAGCTGTCGTCGCTACAATAGCCCGATTCGAACGTATAGTTTCCGCCATAGGTGGCGTTTAAAACATCCTGAGATTCAGGATTGGCCACGTTACTATCAGTTGTTCGACCTGGTGAAAAAGTGAATCCGATCGAGGTTTTCGTAACTCCTGGTTTGTTGGTAAAAACCAGAGAAGCCAGAGTTCCTCGTCCATTAAAAAACCCAGTTTCGTTGTAAGCGGTCATTCGTATTACGCCATTCGATACCTGGTTACCGGGGTAACTTTGAAAAATATTTCCGGTTCTTAGTTGAATGCCTGGAGCACTTGCGTTTTGGTCGATGATTTCGATTTCGTCGGGATTGTAATGCAAAAAAGCATCCGCTGATC
>DAOWGG010000143.1 GCA_030637565.1 Candidatus Peregrinibacteria bacterium
GAAATTCCGAATTCGAAATTCAAATTAACATCGGAGACGGTTAATTTGGTATCGGTTGCCTCGTGCAGTAAGTTCATGATTTTATGAAAAATAGGGCCTGCACCAGAGATTCCTGATACTCCCTCCATCACATCACCTTTCGCATTCCCAACCCAAACCCCCACCACATAATCATCGGTGTAGCCGACCGTCCAGTTATCCCGAAAATTACGAGTCGTCCCCGTTTTCGCCGCAACGGGAAAAGAGAAATGAAGAGGATTTTCTTCACCAAACGCGGGCATCCGAAGAGAATTATTGGAAAGGATGGATGAAATAAGACCCGCTGTTTTAGGTGAAACAACCTCTACTTCATCAGCAGAATCCGATGCAAGAGATTGAATGAACGGACGCTTTCCATGATTCGCAAACGTCGCGTACGCATTCACCAATTCTAAGAGTTGAACTTCACCGCTTCCAAGCGCCAACGCCAACCCGTAATAATCGGGTGATTGAGTAAAAGTACTAATACCAAATCGCTCTGCCATCACCAAAAAGTTTTCAAGACCAACAAATTCCAATGTTTTCACCGCTGGAACATTGAGCGACTGAGCCAATGCCTCCGCAACAGTCACCTCACCATGATATTGAAGATCGAAATTTTTAGGACTGTAAGGAAGTCCATCTGCCGTTTCAAAATGAACGGGCTCGTCTGCAATGATGGTGGAAGCATCCCACCCTTTTTCAAATGCCGTCGCGTATACCAAAGGTTTAATGGACGAACCAGGCTGACGAAGCGACGTGGCAACATTCACCTGACCTTGAATGGACTCATCAGAATAATCTTTTCCACCCAGCATCACCAAAATCTCACCCGTCTTAGCGTCCATCACCACCACCGCCACATTGGTAATATTGTAGTGTTCTAAAAAGGTTAAATCCGAATACACCACATCCTCAATCTTTTCTTGCAACCCCAAATCCAACGTCGTCTTAATTAAACCACCATTGGCTCCCCAATCGGCTCCCCCATTGGAAAGTATATAGTCAACAAAATGCGGTGCTCTTTTATTAAAGGAAGAGGATCTGATATTCAGAAATTCAGAAATAGATTGGTCAAAAGAGCTCTTGGTAATCATTTGACTATCCAGCATTGCCAGAAGAACTGTCTCCTGACGTTCTTTGGCTTCTTCGAAATGACGATAAGGATTAAAACGATTGGGCGCTTGAGGAAGCCCTGCTAAAAAAGAAGATTCAGCAAGATCAAGATGAGCCGCTGATTTATCAAAATACTGTTGAGAAGCTGCTTCCACTCCATACGCCAATCCTCCAAAATAAATGGAATTCAAATACATTTCAAAAACCGTGTCCTTATCGGTAAATCGACTAACCTTTAAGGCAAGAAGGCTCTCTTTTATTTTCTGGAAAAAGGTTCGCTCCTTATTAATACCAATCATATTACGAACCAATTGCTGAGTGATGGTACTGCCACCCGAAACCACTTCACCCGCTGATAAATTCTGCCAAATAGCCCGAAGAATCGATTGGAAATCAACACCGGAATGTTCGTAAAAACGACGATCCTCAACTGCAATAAAAGCATCTTGAAGCGACTGAGGAATATCAGAAAGAGACAAGAAGGTTTGCCGTCCTTTTTCATTCAGAACTTCATACAAAAGCGCTTCATGACGATCTACGATCTTAACCGTTTCAGTGGGTTTGAACTGATTAAACAAACGCTGAGTCGGGTAAAACAAAAACGTCACAAAAAGAAGATTGAACGAGAGGAAAATGATGATAAGAAATTTAACTAAACGGCTCATTGTGGACAAGGAAAAGGTTGTGCTAAAATTAAAACCTAAATTTTAACTCAAGTGAAATGAAAAAAATCATATCGTTAATATTTGTATTTGTAATGTCATTCTCATTAATGGCACCACAAACACTGGGAATCAATTCTGACTCAGTCACCTTCTTGGAGTCAACGGAAAATCTACAAGAACTGGATAGCATGTCAATTCGACAAAATCTTTCTGGAAATTTTGACTTTGCTATAGCTGAAAATGAAAATCTTAGCGGTCAATTCCGATTGGGATTTACAAGTGATGTAATTAATAAAGGAAATCTGCAAAGCGATGTTGATGCCAACATTGTTGGGCAATTAAATTTACATTACGAAGGAGAAGATGCTCCATTTGAAAACTTAACCGCCTACTTAAATTTAAAAGTTAAATCAATTGTAGATGACGGCATTTATGTTCAATTAAGAAACCTGTATTTCAACGCATCAGGTATTCCTGAGAATGAAATGGATGATTATCTGGAATCTAAAGCCATGGTAGCGGAAGGAGTGGCGTCCCTAAAAGATCAATGGATCTACTTCCCCGCAACATTGATTGAAGAAGGAATGAACATGGGGGCTCCAGAAGGAGCTGCAATGCAAGAAGAATTACGAGAACAAATTGCTCAAGAGGGGTTAAAAGAAACCTACAAACAATTATTCTCAGAGTATATGACAACATCGGGCACCATTGGAACAAATGAAGCAGAGCTTCTTGATGACGTATTAGACAAATTTTTTGAGACTGAGTTTTTCAGCCGAAAAACAGTAACCAGCGGACTCTATAAAGACTTTGAACGATTCACCTTCAGCAAACGTCGCTTTGTTCATTTTGTTCAATGGATTGGATATAAATTAGGAGTAGAATTAACTGCTCAAGACCTTGAAGAATTAAACAACGTTTTAAGTAAATTCTACTTTTCAGGTGCCTACCATGTAGACAATCAAAATCGAATCTTCGACCAGGTAAAGTTAAAGCTGATTTTAAAAGGAATTGAAGAACTGAAAAAAGCTCAATTCGGATTGTTCTATAAAGTAAGTGATGTAAATCAGATTGAAACAATCAAAGCTCCTAGCGACTTTAAAAACTACGAAGAAGTAGACATTGAGAGCTTGCTCTACTAAACAATCACCCATTTTTGACCAATTTCACGAACCACGCCTTTCAACTGAAGATGAATAAAAACTTCTGAAAGGCGTGCGACGTTATAAGGCGTTTGAGCGGTAAGCTCATCGATGCTTTTTCCGCCTTGAATTAAATGCTCAAGCAATTCTGATTCAATCGACGAAAAGGAGACGGGTTTTCGATGAGTGTTAGGTTGCATTTGGAACTCCTCGAGGATATGACCAACATTTTCAACAAGCTTCGCCTCCCCACGACGAATAAGATGATTCGTTCCACTCAATTGTAAATTGGTAATGTGATTGGGGATAGCAAACACCTCACGGTTTTGCTCCAAAGCGTAACGAGCGGTGATCAAAGCCCCTGATTTCACCCCTCCCTCCACAATTAAAACTCCACGGGATAAACCCGATATAATTCGATTCCGCATGGGGAAATGATGCGGCATACCAGGAGTTCCCAATGGATATTCTGAAATCACTGCCCCTCCTTGTTTTAAAATTCGCTCCGCCAAAGAACGATTGACGCTCGGATAAATTCGATCCACCCCACAACCCAAAACCGCAATGGTAACCCCTTGTTTTTTAAGAGTGGTTTCGTGAGAACAAGCATCAACCCCCAATGCCAAACCGCTCACAATCACAAAACCATTACTCACTAAATCAGAGGTAAATTTCTCTGTCATCAATCGACCGTAATCGGTAACAAGGCGCGTACCCACAACACCCAATGCCTTATGAAATGAAGGTAATTTTCCGAGAACAAATAAAAACACAGGCGGGCTGGAAATCGCACGTAAACATTTCGGATAATCGTCATCATCCACACATAAAACCTGAACATTTAACTGTTCTATTTGTTGAATAAGCTGGTGAAAGTTAATTCCTTGTCGTATTTCAAAAATTCGATCCACCTTTTCCATTCCAAAACCCAATTTCACCAAAAACAATCGATCAATTTTTTCCCACGCGGTCTTCAAATCGCCAAATTGTTTTTTAACAATTTGATACTGATCGAAATTTAATATGCCCCATTGGGCCCATAACAAAAGAGCTTCATTCATAATACAAAAAATTCATTTAATACAAAAAATCAGGATTGAAATATATCAAATCCGAATTGAATTGCAAATAATTTAAATTGACAATTTGATTTCCGAATCAGCAGTAACGATGCCCGCCACCACTGCATCAATCCCCTCATTTTTAAGTAATTCTACAGCCTGATCAATATCAGATGAATCAACAATCATCATCATTCCAACACCCATATTCCAAGTTTTATAAGCCTCTTCATTCGACACATTTCCCATCTCTTGAAGCTTTTTCATAAACTCATGAGGCTCAGGCAACGAATTTAAATCCGCTCCCAACCCCTTCTTTTTTAAAAGTCGTGGAAGGTTCCCCTTAATGCCACCACCCGTATTATGAACAAGGCCTTTAATGTTAATCTTTCCAATCAGACCAAAAAGAGCACGGTGATAAATTTTAGATGGAGTCAAAATAACCTCACCCCAAGTTTTCCCATTTCCATAATCCGCATTCACCCAATCTTCACCAAATTGTTCTTTTAAAATCATACGAGCCAAACTCATTCCATTCGATCGAATCCCATCAGATTTTAAAGCCAAAACAGTATCACCTTCTTGAATAGTGGAACCTGTGATCATTTGATCTTTTTGAACCACTCCAACCGCCGTCGCATTCCAAACCGCTCCATTCAAAGCATTCCCCAACTCCGCCAATTCACCCCCAGGGACCACAATTTTTTGTTCCAAAGCCGCTTTTTTCAAACCTTCCATTAATCCTGCAACCATTTCC
>DAOWGG010000105.1 GCA_030637565.1 Candidatus Peregrinibacteria bacterium
GATCATATTCATGGTGAACGGGCGAGGGGAGTTCTCTAGCGATGATTTTAAGGCCGCGGAGCTTTTAAGGCTTCAGTCGAACAAAAAGCCAGTATTACTCGTGGCCAATAAATGTGATCATCCGGTAACGGAGGTGGAGTTGGCCCATATGTACGAACTCGGACTTGGAGAGCCTTATGCCATTTCAGCGATTCATAAAACAGGGGTTGACCATCTGATCGGCGATGTGATTAAAGCATTGAAGGATCGCCATTTCTTAACGAAAAAAAGCGAACAGTATAAAAAAATAAAGGAGTTTGACCAGAGTCACTTAAATATTTCATTGGTGGGTAAAACCAATGTGGGAAAATCTTCACTCATCAACGCCCTATCCAATCAGGAAAAACTGATTGTTTCCGAGACTCCACACACCACTCGTGACAGCACCGACACACTGATTCGTCACGAAGGAGTTGATTATAATTTTATCGATACCGCGGGAATGCGGCGTCCGGGAAAGATCACGAAGGGAATTGAGTATTTCAGCGTTCTTCGAACCATTTCTTCGATCGAACGAAGCGATATTTCACTTTTGGTGATCGACAGCTCACAGGAAATCACTCATCAAGATCAGCAAATTGCCAATACTATATTAAAAGCCAATAAGGGTTTGGTGATTTTGGCCAATAAATGGGATATAAAAGACGAAGAAGATGGGGAAGAAAAAGGTGAAAAGAGAATGAGCCCTGAAGAAAAAAGAAGACATAAGTTCGTTCGTCAGCTTCAAAGAAAATTCCCATTTTTATCATGGGCACCAGTTATTTTTACCTCCGCCGTCACCAAAAAGAATTTAAGCTTAATCTTCGATCAGCTCGAGATTATTAAAGAGGAGCGTAATAAAAGAATATCAACCGCTAAGTTGAATCATTTTATCGACGAAACCAGTGAAAAGCACAAGCCATCGGGCACAAAATCAGTGTATCCAAAATTATTTTACGTCACTCAAGTGGACGTTGATCCACCTCGATTTGTCTTTTTTGTGAATAAAAAGAAATACTTCCACTTCTCTTACTTGCGCTACCTCGAAAACCGAATGCGCGAACAGTTTGGATTCACAGGAACTCCATTAGTCCTCGAATTCAAAGAAAAAGAACAGCGATACGGGAAGAAATAGTAAAAAGAAGAAATGAAGTACTTGCGGGGTTTGGGGCAGGGCGAACGTGGAAAACGATGATTAACAGTACAACGTTAATTGCACGTTTCGCAGAGCCCCAATGTTTTTTTGCTTCGTTTTTTGACACAAAAAAATGAAGAAGGGTGGATTAAATAGAATCGCCACACTTCAAAGTGTCATCACGAAGCAAGCATCAGTCGCGGCCTTTGCCGCCTACAAATAGATTCCATGACGGAGGAGAATTACCGAAGCCCATTCAAATAAGCCTCAAACGTTTCTGCTCCACTCCATTTCACCAACTCACCATTCACATAAATAGAAGGGGTGAAGCTGACTTGTCGGCGTCGGCCTTCGTAAAGGTTAGCTTTAACCTTATTCTTTTTAACCTGAGAATCGAAACAGGTGTTAAAAGCCTCCGTGTCTAAATTTAATTTAGCAGCAAATTGCTTTAGGCTGTCATCACCCAAATTCTTCTGGTTTTTGAAAAGAATACTGGAGTATTCCCAGAATTTTCCTTGTTCATTGGCACATTCAGACGCTTCAGCAGCAGGAAAGGCTCGAGTGTGTTGAGGAAGCGGGAAGTGATAGTATTTGAATTGTACAAAATCAAGATTTTTCCGAACCACCTCTTCAAGTTCTGGGCTCACCACTCCACAAGCAGGACATTCAAAGTCAGAGAATTCTTCAATCAAAACAGGGGCATCCGCTTTACCAAGACTTGCCTGAGGACTGGTATCAGCAGGAGTACAGGCAGTAAGAGCGAAGATGAGTAGGCTAAGCACTATTAACTTTTCAAATCGTTTCATTTTTAAAATTTAGGAATTAATTACCAAATCATTCTAACAAACCTGATTGTAAATAGGTAGCCAATCTGATATCCTTGAACCCCCAACATTAAGCCTAAAATCCTCTATGTCACTGTATTTAAAATATCGTCCGCAGAATTTCAAAACCATTGTCGGACAAGATCACATCACATCCACGCTAACCAATGCGATCAAATACGATTCGCTTACCCATGCGTACCTATTTTGCGGACCTCGAGGAACGGGAAAGACATCGCTCGCTCGTATTATTGCTAAAAGCTTGAACTGTACCAACCTTCAGGAGCAAACGGAGCCTTGTGATGAATGTGAGAATTGTAAGGCGATATTAAAAGGGCGATTGGTGGATTTGATCGAGATCGACGCCGCGAGTAATCGTGGGATTGATGAAATTCGTGAATTACGAGAGAAAATCTTATTCGCACCCACTCAAGGAAAACGAAAAATATATATCATCGATGAGGTTCATATGTTAACGAAAGAGGCATTCAATGCACTCTTAAAAACACTGGAAGAACCGCCATCTCACGCTTACTTCATTCTTGCGACCACCGAAGCTCACAAGATCCCCGAAACCATTATTTCTCGCTGTCAGCAATTTAATTTCAAGCGAATCACAACCGATTCCATTGTAAAGCGGCTTGAGGAAATTGCGGTGGAGGAAAAGGTTCAGGCAGAACCCGATGCATTAAAGTTAATTGCTAAAATGGCAAGTGGAGGACTTCGGGATGCAATCGGATTATTCGAACAAATGAATATGGATTCATCAATCATCTATCAGGAAGTGGTGAACAATCTTGGTTTAGCGGGGCACTTGCTAATCGAATCATTCTTTAAGGCATTGTCTGAAAAAGACATTCAAGGTGCGATTCAGCTTATTGGTAAAATCAACGCCCAAGGTCAAAATTTGCATCAGTTTTGCGGAGAATTCATCAGCTACCTTCGTGAGCAAATGCTTCTTGGTGTCAGTGAAAAAAAGGAGGTTGAGAGCATTATTCAGATAATCGACATCTTCTCGGAAGCTAAACAACAAGTCAATCAAGCTCTCATTCCACAACTTCCACTAGAAATCGCCGCCATTAAAGCCTGTGGTTATGAGGGGGCTGAAAGAACGGTTACAAAATCTACTACTGACACAGCAGAAGTCCAAAAGCCAAGCACTGAAAAAAGCGTCGAAGAACCTGAAAATGTTCAGGTGAGAGAGGTGGTGATTGAGAAAATAGAGACAGAAGCGGTATCCATTTCTAATTCCGAGTTAACCCTCGAAGAAATCAAAAAAAACTGGCAGCGAATTCTTGAAAATATTGAAACTCCTTTCATTCGAATGTCTTTTTCCGATGGAGAACCAGTAAAGCTGGAGGGAAATGAACTGTATATGACTTTCAAATCAAGCACTTTAATGGAATTTCTTAGGCAAAATAAAAACATTAAATTTATATTTTTTGATAGATTAATTTGATTTATTGAATTCGAATGACAATTTAACACCTCCAAATCAACAAAATCCTCAATTCCAGTTAAATCACTTATCCTTCTATCAGAAACAACAAGAGAGGTCACTCCCTCTATATTCGCAGTTGGCACAGAATCATTCAATTTTCCTTCATCATA
>DAOWGG010000088.1 GCA_030637565.1 Candidatus Peregrinibacteria bacterium
AAATTCATACCATCGATCCGGACTAAAAACTTCGATCGCCTCTTTAATTTTTAAAACATATCTTGAACGGTCCTTTTCGTCTAAAATATCTTTGCGATCTAAACGCTTTCGAATCACTTCCCTTCCTCGCTTTGCCTTCTTCCTCGCTTTAGAAACCAATTGTTCCCGCTTTACTACAGCTATTTCAGGATTCGTAAGGGCTTGTTCTTTTTTGCCTGCCTCAACCTCAGCAACCTGCCCATCATCGATACTCTCATCCTGACTTTCTGATTCAGACAAAGGCCTGGGAAGGTCAAATGCCCCAAGGGGGGTAATAGGAGTTTCTCCTCTACCATCCCTAAAAATAAGCAATTCAGAGGAATTAAAATTTCGAAAAGAATGTAAAAGCATTTTTTATTTCAAATTAATCTAGTAATTATAGCATTTTTTAGACCAAATTGCAAATTGCATAATCCACTTTTTATCTCTATAATAAAAACCTCCAATTTGAGGACGAAAAGGAATAGGCTTCAGCTTAATCCTTAGTCCTTAATCCTTAGTCCTTACAAAAATGATTGAACGCGAAAGCCACATCACCGACCCACAAGAAACCGAAACCGATAATAGTAATCAATTCGATTTAGCACTGCGCCCAAAAACCCTCAGTGAATACGTAGGGCAAAATGATATTAAGATGAATTTAGGAGTTGGGATTAAAGCGGCTAAAAAACGAGGAGAACCTGTTGAACATATTTTACTTTACGGCCCTCCAGGCCTCGGTAAAACCACGCTAGCCAATATTGTAGCTCGTGAAATGGGAGTGAATATTAAAACCACTTCCGGTCCTGCAATTGAAAAACAAGGTGACCTCGCTTCCATTCTCAGTAATCTCGAAGAAAACGATATTTTATTCATCGACGAAATTCATCGTATTAAAACTCATATTGAAGAGATTCTATACAGCGCCATGGAAGATTACGCATTGGATATCATCATCGGAAAAGGTCCAGCCGCTCGCTCCATGCGCATCGAATTGCCAAAATTCACACTCATTGGTGCCACCACCAAAGCAGGATCACTTTCCTCCCCGCTTCGTGATCGATTCGGACACATTTACAAGCTCGATTTCTACAACAATGAAGAAATGGAAAGTATTATTCATCGTTCCGCCAATTTACTAAAAATGGACATTGAAGAAAACGCGGTTAAAGAAATTGCTAAATGCTCCAGAAGAACTCCTCGTATCGCCAATCGCCTGCTTAAACGAGTTCGTGATTTCGCCGAAGTGGAAGATAAAAAAACAATTGAAGCTGAACTCACCAAAAGTAGCTTAAAAACCATGGGGGTCGATGTGGTTGGGTTGGATCGAACGGATCGAAAAATTCTCCTTACTATTATTGAAAAATTCAACGGAGGCCCCGTTGGACTAAACACCATCGCAGCCGCCACCGCTGAAGAAACCGAAACCATTGAAGACCTATACGAGCCCTATTTAATGCAAATCGGATTCCTCGATCGAACCAATCGTGGCAGAATGGTCACTCCAAATGCCTACGCGCATTTAAAAATCGAATACATCCAAAACGAAAACCAAAAAAACCTATTCTACTAACAGCAATAAGCGATCAGCGATAAGGATTAAGAAAACTTATAGCTTACAGCTTATGACTTATAGCTTTAAAAATGGACCATCTAGAGGAAATACGATTACGCATCAACATCGAAGACTTGGTTGGAGGATATGTTCAGCTAAAGAAAGCCGGTCGAAATTTAAGAGGCTTGTGCCCATTTCATGGTGAAAAAACACCTAGCTTCATGGTGAGCCCCGAAAAAGGAATTGCCTACTGCTTCGGATGCCATCAGGGAGGTGATATTTTCAAATTCACTCAATTGGTGGAAAATGTCAGCTTTGTTGAAGCCGTTCATATTTTAGCAGAAAAGGCCAATGTTCCAGTGCCTCAAAAAATGCCAGCACTGAACAATAAACGACTCAAAGTAATTGAAATCAATAAATGGACGGTGCAATTTTATGAAGAAATAATGGAAACGAATCAGGGAAGAAAAGGCTACTTCAAAGATCGCGGCTTAACCGACGAAACAATTAAGCTATTTAAACTTGGATTTGCCCCCGATTCATACGATCAGCTCAAAGACTTTCTGCTGAAAAAAGGGTTTGAAAAAAAGGAGCTCATCGAATCCGCTGTCGCCAGTCAGCGTTCAATCGCCGATCAAAACATATTCGACCGCTTCCGAAATCGTGTCATCTTTCCAATCTTCGACCATCAAGACAATCCTGTTGGCTTTAGCGGACGGATTATGGGCGAAGGAGAGCCTAAATACATGAATTCACCTGAAACCCCCGCTTACAACAAAAGCGGAGTGCTTTACGGGCTCAATTGGAGCAAGAAATCAATTAAAGAAAAGGATCAGGCTATTTTTATGGAAGGATATATGGATGTGATCGCCGCTTATCAGGCAGGAACAGAAAATGTAGTTGCCACTTGCGGAACCGCCCTGACTCCACAGCAGCTAAAACTCATTAGTCGCTACACAAAAAACATCACCTTTGCTTTCGATCGAGACGCCGCTGGAATGGAAGCTACTTTTCGCGCCATCGAATTAGCACAATTAGCCGAGCTCAATATTAAAATCATTAAAATCCAAGGAGGGAAAGACCCCGATGAAGCGATTCAAAAAAATCTAGAAGAATGGAAAAAATCAGTAGAAAATCCAATCACAATAATGGACTTCTATTTCGAGTATACTTTCAGTCAATTCGACAAAGATTCAATCGAGGGCAAAAAAAAGATAATGGATTTTGTACTCCCCCTCATTAAGCTTTATAAAACCGATGTTGAACGAGGATTTTATTTAAACAAACTGGCGCTTGAACTAAAAACAGACGTTAACTTTTTATGGAATGATTTAAAAAATGCTCGAGAAACAAAAACCTACCAAGGAAGAGAGCCTGAAATAACCTCAGCACCAAAGAAAAGAATATTTAGCAAAGAAGAATATCTATTGGGCTTCATCCTCGACAATCCAGAAATGTATGAAGAAGTGTCTAAAAATTTAATCGATAATATTGCGCTGAATTCAGACACAGAAAAGTTTTACAACCTACTTAAAAAAGTGTACACTCTTGGAAGCTCATTGGATATGAGCCATTTTAAGGAGGAGTTAAGCGAAGAAGATCGAGAGAAAATTGAAATTTATAGCATGTTGATCGAAGAATCTTACCCTGATTTTTCAGAAGGGGCCGCCGCCAAAGAGGTCAAAAACCTCATCCGTGGCATCAATCAAAACAATGTGAAAAACGCCCAAAAAGATTTTGAAATCAAAATACGCACCTCAGAAGACCTTCAAGAAAAAAAGGTGCTATTAAGTCGTTATAATGAACTTCTAAAACTGTCCACAAAGATTTAATTTTATTGCCTTATGGCCAAAAAGATTCAAAACAAGTTCATCGCTCAACCCGATGAAAAAGTACTCGCAAAATACCCTGAAACCATCCGTCACCTTATTCAAAAAGGGCGTGAGCAAAAGTTCGTCACCCATCAGGAGCTTTTAAAAGCCATGCCTGAAATTGAGGAAAACGTTATTTTGCTCGACGAAATTTACACTCTATTTTTAGATTTGGGAATTGAAGTGATCGACGTAAAAGACAATATGATCTGGGGGCAAAAGAAGAAAAAGGATAAAGAAAAGATCAAATTTGATTTTGCAGACGACGGACTTGAAGATGCCTTAGCGGAATACGATGAATTTGAAGATGATGAAGAGGCAAAGAAGAAGAAGGAAGAAGAAGAAAAAGAAGAAAAAGAAGAGGTGACTGAAAAGCAGGCTAAAAAACAAGCGAATTTAAAAGAAATTGCAAACGACTCAGTAAGAATGTATTTGAGCGAAATTGGTCGTGTGGAACTCCTAACCGCCGATGAAGAAATTCGATTGGCAAAACGAATTGAAAAGGGAGACCCAATCGCTAAGCAAAAATTAGCCGAAGCCAACCTTCGATTGGTTGTATCGATCGCTAAAAAGTATATCGGGCGAGGGCTTTCCTTTTTAGACCTTATTCAAGAGGGAAATATCGGTTTATTCCGAGCGGTTGAAAAGTTCGACCCCTCACGTGGTTTCAAATTCTCAACCTATGCTACCTGGTGGATCCGTCAGGCCATCACTCGTGCGATCGCCGATCAGGCCAGAACCATTCGTATTCCGGTTCACATGGTAGAAACCATCAATAAACTCACCCATACACAACGTCAGTTGCTACAGGAATTGGGTCGTGAACCCACTGTGGACGAATTGGCTTCTGAAATGGATATGGATATTAAAAAAGTACGTCATATTCTTAAGATTTCTCAGGATATTATTTCATTGGAAGCTCCTGTGGGAGCTGAGGAAGATAGTAAACTCGGAGATTTCATCGAAGATGATGAAGCGATTTCCCCTTCCGAATCCACCAACCGAAAAATCATCAAAGAAAATATTCACGCAATGCTTCAGTATCTTTCTCCTCGAGAGCAAAAGATCATTCGAATGCGTTTTGGATTGGATGATGGAATCGGACACACGCTTGAAGAAGTGGGACGCGAATTTGGAGTAACACGTGAACGTATTCGACAAATCGAAGCAAAAATATTACAAAAGCTCCGTGATCATCCCACGAGCATCAAAATTCAGAATAAATAAATTTTTAATATTAATTTAAATTAAAAAGTCATGGCTAAAACTAACGAAAAGGACCAGGTGTTGATCACCAAAGCGGGTTTAGAAAAACTGAAAGATGAGCTAGAAGATTTCAAAGGTGAACGCCGAAAAGAGGTAGCCGCTCGTTTAAAAGAAGCAATTTCTTACGGAGATCTATCTGAAAACTCAGAATACGAAGAGGCAAAAAATGAGCAAGCTTTTATTGAAGGTCGGATCATCGAGTTAGAAAAAATGATCGACAACGCCAAAATTATTTCTGACAGCGTTAAGTCCACTGATGCAACTGTTCAAATCGGAACAACAGTTACCGTTCAGAATATTACCGATAAAGACGATCCTGAAACCTACACCATTGTTGGTTCAACAGAAGCAGACCCAACCGAGAATAAAATTTCCAACGAATCCCCTATTGGATCAGCCTTACTAGGAAAAGCCAAAGGTGAATCAATCAAGGTTAAAGTACCTGCTGGCATGATGGAATTCAAAGTATTGAAAGTAAAATAACATTGTCGAAGCAAGGTGATTAAGGTTATCGTAGATAGGATGAATATCCCCATTCTAATCGTCGCTTTTCTACTAGCATTTTTGCCAGCCCTTTTGTGGTTATTTTTTTATTATCACAAAGATTATAAAGACCCCAAGCCAAAAGCAGTATTGGCACAGACTTTTTTTATGGGAGCATTGGCTGCTTTTCCTTTTTTAATATTAAAAGCTTTTTTGGCTAAATTTTCTGGATTACCTGTATTTCTAACAGGGGCTTCATCGGTCATTCTTTTTGCCGTCATGGAAGAGCTAGCAAAGCT
>DAOWGG010000033.1 GCA_030637565.1 Candidatus Peregrinibacteria bacterium
CGCCTTTCGAATGGCATGAAGAACGGTTTGTTTGAGTTGCTTGAGGCTATTTTTCATACAAACATTATAAAGTCTCCTCCTTCAAGTGCAAGGCTTATCATTGCAAAGTAAAACAGACCTATTTGTAAGCGGCAAGCCGCGACTTGCTTTTGTGATGTGATGATTCTTTATATGTATGGCGTTGTTGTTTAATCCACCCTTCTTCATTTTTTTCTGGTAAAAAACGAAGCAAAAACCCACTGGGCTCTGTGAAACGTGCAATTTTCGTTGTACATTTAATCATCATCTTTCACGTTCACTCTGCCCAGGCCCGCATTGCCTTTAAATTTTTGTTGTACATTATTGGTGCTGTTATTGGTTAACGATCCTATTTTCAAAAATAACAAGGGTTCGCCCCGCACTCAGTAGAACTACGACCTACTTAGATGTACAGAAAAGAAGAAAGGTAAAAGGGGGTCTGGGGGTTACAACAATGCCCAGCAATGATTGATAGAACAACGATGACTTTGGTTTTGTAACCCCCAGCAGTTTTTTGCCTTCTTTTTTGCTGCCAAAAAAGAAGGAAGTGTGAACAATGCATCATCGCTATGCGCCAAGTGTAAATACAGTACAAAAAGTAAGTCGCGGCCTTTGCCGCTAAAGGGGGCTAACTTAGGATTGCACAATGGCTATTATAAGGAATTTATTTCAAGCCAAAAATCTTCTGATCCGAATTGACTGTAAAATCTAAAATGCAAAATACTAAATGATATTGCGATTCTCCCTCAATTTGATAAAATTAGTGGTACTTTAATTTAACAAAACAAATCGTGTATTCACAACTCTTGCTTCTTGCACTACTTATTCTCCTTTCTGGAGCTTTTTCTGGGGCGGAAATCGCCCTTACCGCTCTCTCCCCTGCCAAAGTTCGCGCCATTAAAAAGGATGGTAAATTTGGCAGTAAAGCTGTCTGGAAACTTAAAAGTAAACCTCAGCGTTTGCTTATCACCATTCTGATTGGGAATAATTTGGTTAATATTTTAGCCACCGTTATTGCAACGACTTGGGCTTTAGAGCTTTTTGGAAACACAGCGATTGGGATCGTCACTGGAGTTTTGACTTTGGTGATTCTTGTTTTTGGTGAAATTACCCCAAAAACAATCGCTCAAAAATATGCAGAACGGTTCGCCCGACTCTTTGCCTATCCTCTTTTGTGGCTCACTAAAGGGCTTTATCCTGTTATTTGGATTTTTGAAAAATTCACGCAAGGCCTTATCTCTACTCTTCGACTGAAACAACCCCTTCATTCCGTGAGTGAAGATGAACTTTTGGCGATGGTCGATATTGGAACGAAAGAAGGAGTGATTGAGGAGCAGGAACAAGAATTGATTGAAAACGTATTAGAATTCACCGATACCACCGTAGAAGAAGTGATGACCGTTAAAAAAGATATTGAAATGCTTAAATCCAGTACCTCTGTTCACGACACGGTTCAATTCTTTTTAAACCACTCTCACTCAAGAATCCCTGTCTATAAAGATTCAATTCACAATATTATTGGAGTGGTAACGGTTCACGACATCCTCCAATTCCTTCACGATCCTCAAAAAGATAAAACGCTGGCTGATTTTAAGTTTAAGTCTCCTATTGTTACACCTAAAACTAAGCCGATCAGCAAGCTGTTTCATGAGTTTCAGCGTCGTCGTCAGCACTTGGCGATTGTGGTGGATGAGCACGGCGAAACGGCTGGTCTGATTACCCTGGAGGATATTTTGGAAGAAATTGTCGGGGATATTATTGATGAGCAAGATCGGGAAGAAAAAATGATCCGTCCTATTGGTAAAAATGAATGGGAAGCTCGGGGTGAAGCCGATATTGAGGAATTGAATGAAACTCTTGGTGTTGAATTGGACTACCCTGCACATCAAACAATCAGCCTCCTGATTCTTGAAGAGCTTCATCGTTTTCCAAAGCTCGGTGAAAAAATTATTTTTGAAAACCTTATTTTCCAGGTAAAAGAAATGAGCAAGAAAAAGATTGAAACTGTCTTGATCACTCGCTTATCCGAGCCTGACAGTGAAGAGGATGATGATTTGGAATAAGAATTAATCAAAGGATAATCCTGAGGTTGTTTCAATAGGGAAAGGCTTGAATCACTTGAAAAGTTTTCCGCTTTGCTACACACTTTCCTTCGTGATTCATCCTTACTTCACTGCGGCCATTCAGCCTTGTTCCGTTCGGACCGCATTTCTCGCTACTTACTATGCATCAATTAATGGAAATTGTTCGGAATGTGATTGAAACCTATGGCTATTGGGGGATTTTTACCTTAACTGCGTTAGAGCAATTCATTTTTCCTATTCTTGCGGATGCTTTTGTGGTGATTGGAACGGCGATGGGACTTCCTTTTAAAAACGTGCTGATTTACGTCCTCTTTGCTGCTTTGATCGGCTCTTATATTGGATATTTTCTTGGGAAATATCTTGGTCACCCTGTTGTGATCTGGCTTTTTGGGAAAAGTCGACTGGATAAGGGGGAGAGATTTATAAAAAAATATGGTGTATGGGGAGTGATTCTTGCGGGACTTACCCCTATTCCTTTTAAAATCGTAACGTGGACGGCGGGTATTTTTGAAATGTCCTTTTGGAAATTTACGATTGGCGTTCTTTTAGGCCGAATGCCGCGCTATATTCTCACGGGTTACGCTGCTTCTCTGATTTATAAAACCCAATTTCACACCACAGCTGAAATGAGCGCCATTATTTTAGGAACGCTTCAGGGGGTTACAGAATTCCTGCCTATCTCCAGCTCTGGGCATCTGGCAATTATGGAACATTTTCTTAAGCTCCCCAATACGATTGGTGCGGTGGATTTGGAACTTTTTGATATCTTCCTTCACGGCGGTTCACTACTTGCCATTCTTATCTTCTTTTGGAAAGACTGGATTCATGTCCTTAAAGAGATGTGGCATATGGTCACAAAATGGAGATTGGATAAAAACAGCTTGGCGCTCAAGCTGATCATCGGAACGATTCCCGCTATTTTAGCTGGATTGATATTTGGGGGAGCGATTGGCAATCAATTCAGACAACTTGCTTATATCGGCACCTTTTTGATTCTGATCGCCATCTTCTTTTTATATGCCGAATGGAAAGGGAAGCGCAATACTTATGAAACGGTTGGCATTAAAAAATCTCTGATCATCGGTTCTGCCCAAGCCCTTGCCCTGATTCCCGGGATTTCACGAGCAGGCACTACTATTGCCACGGGAATGCTGATGGGGCTCAAGCGTGACGCGGCGGCTCGCTTCTCGTTTATGCTCGGTGGAATCGCTATCCTCGCCGCCAATGTTTATGCCCTCTTTTCGATTCGTAATGGTGCCGCGATGCCTGATTTAAGCTTTACGCTTGTGGGCACTTTTACCTCTTTCGTGGTCAGCCTGGCTTCGATTAGCTGGCTTTTGAAGTTCCTTGAAAAACACACACTTAGATCTTTTAGTGCTTATCTTCTGATTCTCGGCTCTATATTATTGATGATGTTTTAGGCTTTCGCGCAAAACTTTAAAATAAACCTTTCAATCGCCATTACTAATTCCTCCTGATCTTCGGTGGTGATACGGATACCGCTGGTTTTTAAGGCAACATCGATTTCCAAGAGTCTTTCGTATGCCTTTTTAAGTTCTGGACTATTGAAACGACTCAATTGAGCCATCGTGTTTTTAGCAACAAATGGGTGAATTTTAAGTGAAGTGGCAACACTGTTTGGGGTGGAGGTTGGGTAATTCCCTAAATATCCCCCAATCTGCAAAAACAAACGAAACTGGCGGACGATCATATAAAACACCTGACGGAGGTTTTCTCCTGCTGACACGGAACGATGAAGGTTTTGAATCGCCTTTTTGTGATCCCGAGCTCCTAGCGCATCAGTTAAGTGGAACACATTCGCTTCGATGGTAGGAATCACTAAATGATCAATAGCCTTTCGATCAATTGGAGTTCCGTGACAATAAGAACCCAACTTTTTCAGCTCCTGATCGATTCTCCATAAATCTTGACCCGTGAGTGAAGTGAAATATTCCGCGGAACTGAAATCGATCGACGTATTGTATTTACGAGCGCGATTTTGAACCCATTGATTCAAAGTAGATCCACCGATTTGCTCAAATTCTTTTACGTTGCCAAGTTGAACAATTTTTTTGTACAACCCTTTTCGTTTATCGGGTTTTGATTGAACAAAAACCACCACGGAGGTTTCTGGAATCTTTTCCAAATAATCGACTAATTTCTTTAATTCCTTTTCGCGGGCCTCATCTTTTTTAGTCACCTTATCGGCATTTCGTGTTTTTGGTGCCTCAGGAAGTCCTTCAACAAAAATAAGTCGCTTATCACCCAAAAACGGCATTGCTTCAATCTGAGAAATAACATCTCCCACCTCAGTGGAGATTCCATCGATTGTGATTAAATTCATATCCCCTTCATGCTTTTCTTTAAAAGCGTTTTTCCATGAATTGGTCTGCTCATAAAGCAATAAGGTTTCTTCACCTGTGAAAAGGAATAGGTTGTTCATTTTAGTTTACAGTTGGCAGTTTAGTTTACAGTTGGCAGTTTACAGTTGGCAGTTAAATGTCTGGAGCTCTATTTTATAGGCTAGCGTGCAATCCGGAAAGCATTTTTCTTACTTCAGTCAATAAATTTCTACTCTTTGTAAAAACTAAATCATTTTTAATATACCCTAATCTATCTGCTATGAGGAGTTGTGTTTGCAATTCAGCGCTTGACCCTCTAGCAACTCTTAAAAAATATGAAAAATCCTTATTTGACCCCCTCTGACTTCCTTCGGCAATATTAGATGGAATTGATACTGCACAGCGTCTCATTTGACTCGTAAGACCATAAATTTCCTCATGAGGTAAATCCATGGTTAATTGATAAACTATTTCCACCAATTCCATGGACTTACCCCAGACTTTTAAATCTTGATAACTTGATTTCATCATTTCTCTGTATTAATACAATTAAATTCAATTTTAAACAAAAGATATACATACTATCACTACAAACTGTGAACTGTAAACTCCTAACTATTCAGCTCTAAAGCTCTCCGCAATCTTGTGGAAAATATCAACATCTCTAAGCTCAGTTCCATGGGCGTTAAAGTAATGAAGCGCTGCTACCTTATCACCTAATTGATAGGTGTAGATAATGATGTTTTCATTCTCTCCCACTGCACGTCCGTTTACAACGGTACCGCGAGGGGCTCTGTAGCGACGTTTGAGAACTTTTACGCCGTTGATCGTCATTTCCTGAGAGGAGTGAAATGGATGCTGGAACCAAACCGTTGTGTTTAGATCTGAACCCGCCCTTGTGTAAACATGCATGTAAGTATCGATCGCCATATAACCCGAAACACCGAAGTTTTGATAAAAATCTAGCTCCTCTGTTAAGGTCACTCGCCCCCAGTTCATCCCCTGGTACCAATTAGGATGATAAAAAGTAAAACCATCTCCTGAATATTGCTTCCATCCAGCATAATCACCACTATCCATTACCACATCCCCTTCGATTAATTTTGAAAAAGCCTGATCTCTTTTTTGCTCTTTAATACGCCAAATCAACTCAGACATTTCGGCACGAGTGATTGGTTTTTCTAACGTTCCAATTGTCGACGGAATGTAGTTGTATTCCTGAAGCGCTTTTACATATCCCTCATACCAGTTTGCACCTTTCGTTACACTCAATCCATAAGCTTCTGATAGAATTTTTGCTGCTTCTACAAAGCTGATTGTTTGTCCTGGCTTGAAGGTTCCATCAGGATATCCACCCACGACCCCTTCATCTTTTGCGATACAGACATAAGGAGCATACCAATCGGTTTGAACGTCGGAGAAGCAGTTTCGTCTTGCGCTCACACTAATATAATCGGAGCTGTATTTAGCGCCCACCACAATTTTCATAAACTCAGCGCGGTTGATGGTGTTGTCGGGTTTAAAGGTTCCATCTTCATAACCTTCAACAATGGCTTCGTTCTTTAAATATTCGATCGCCCCTTTATACTGATGGTAGCTAATGTCTTTTAAAGAACCCGCCACTACCTCCTCTGTATAAGTTGGCTCTTCTTTTACTGATGTGAAGCTTGTTGGAAGTATTAGTTTAATCGCATTACTATAGCTCAAACACTTTCCATTGCCATCGTATTGGCAAACGCGGTAGTAATAAGTTTTGCCCGCGGTTACACCAAAATCTCGATAAGAACGAGTGCCTGAGCTACTTAAATATTTATAAGTATCCCCACTCATCACCGGATAAGTTGGATTTTCATTTGCTGTACTTTTAGCAACTTTGAATCCCTTTGGAGATTCTCCATCAATACTCCAAGCTAATTTTAAATATCCATCGTTTACCGATCCAACAAGCGTAATATCGGCAGCTGTCATCGGTTCAGGCTCTTTACATTCCCCTTCATATGCAATGCCGATAAGACCCGCCATACATTTATTGCCATATGTCTTTCCGTCTTTACCACAAACGGGTGCGTATTCCATGGTGCATATCACTGGGTCATTAACATTCCCTACTGCCACAGCAACATTATTACTATAACTAATACATTTCCCTGCCCCGTCGTATTTACAAACTCGATAATAATGTGTCTGTCCTTCCCGTAAATCATAATCTTTTGAAATTCGAGCTCCTGGATCTGAAAGATATTTGTAAGCATCCCCTTCTACGATGGGGTACGTTGGATTTTCATTCACCCAACTCTTAGCGATTTTAAAGCCTTTTGGAGCTGATCCATCGGTTATCCACGTCAAATTAATGTAACCGTCTTTTAATTCTCCCTTTAACGTTATATTAATAGGATCCATTGAAGGTTCTGTATAAAGTGTTGGCACTGGAGCCTCTCCTGTCGTGCTGATCGTCACCACATTACTACAATACCGATTGGGCTTAACAATGGAGCAAACACGATAATAAGCCGTCCCTGATTTTGGAGTGGCGTCGACGTAGCTGGATGCATTCGGATCACCGTCTGCTTTTATATAACTGTCATCGGGATAAACCGGATCTGGATTTGTGGTCGAGCGAACTACCTTATAATAATTGAATCCGCTTGGCGCGTAAGGTGTCCAGCTCGTATAAACTTTTCCATTCTCTAGGCGAGCTGAAAAGTTCATAGAATTCATCAATACTGGAGCGTTATATCCACTAGTAGTGGTTGTCGCTAAAGTTACTGGGGCTAAGAGAAAAATCCCAATAACAAAAGCAAATAGTTGTATAAATTTTTTGTTCATGATATAAAAAGTTAATGATATAAGCCTGTGTTTATTGATACAAATCCTGTGATTTTTTATTACCGTTTTATTTGAGTTTTTTCGCCAAACTTCCTAAATATGATTCCTGAAGATTTTCTAAAAATTGCATTACAAATGGTTCTCCGCCATGAGTTGCCTCGAAGGAAGGCTCATTGGTTACCTCTCCGAGGAAAATTGGGGTAATGTTGGATTTTTCAAAGAGTTTTTTAAAGCGCTCGACCTCTTCATGTTTCACTTCAACAACGAATCCACCCGTTTGAGAGAAGGCTTTTTGAGAAGGGGTTAATTCTTCGCTACTCACATTTCCAACCTCAACTCGCACTCCTAATCCCCCACCACCCAAACGTGCGTGAGGCATGGTCATTTCAGCCAGCGCTATCAAAAGACCTCCTTCAGAAATATCGTGAGCGGACTGAATGAGCCCAGCATCAATTGCATCAATCATC
>DAOWGG010000118.1 GCA_030637565.1 Candidatus Peregrinibacteria bacterium
GCTGGGCATTATTGTAACCCCCAAACCCCCATGTACTTTTTTCTTCTTTGTACATCTAAGTAGATATTAGTGCCGCTGAATACGGGGCGAGCCCTTGTGGTTTTTACAATTCAAAAACATTGATACAAGGTAATGCGGGTTTGGGCAGAGTGAACGTGGTAAGTAATGGTTAAATGCACAACGTTAATTGCACGTTTCACAGAGCCCAACACTTTTTTGCTTCGTTTTTTTAGTGATAAAAAATGAAGAAGGGTGAATCATACTTCATTGCTGTACATAAAAGCAGCATTACAAAAAAAAGGTCAGTCGCGGCTTGCCGCTAAAGAAGGGTTAATGCCTTGGTTGTAGAATGGTTATTTAAAAAGCCCCACATCATACGATGTGGGGCTTTTTGATTGTTTGAATTATTCGCTCTTCTGTTCAGGCTGTTTGATTCCTTTCATCGACATCTTGAATTTTCCGCTTCGTTCGTCGATGGCGAGAAGTTTGGTGTTGACCACCTGACCTTCTTTTAGGAATTTGCTCACGTCTTCAACGTATTCGTCAGCGACTTCAGAAACGTGGATCATTCCTTCCTTTCCAGGCATGAACTCAACCAAACCTCCGAATTCGAACATCTTGGTGATTTTAACGTTTTCGTAAACTTTTCCTACTTCTGGGTCAGCCACAATGCCTTCGATCCAAGATTTGGCTTTTGCACCTTTCTCAGCACCAACGGTTGTGATTACAACTGATCCATCATCTTCAATATCGATTGAATCCACACCGGTTTCATCGATGATCTTATTGATCATTTCTCCTCCAGGCCCGATGATGTATCGGATTTTGTCTGGATTCACTTTCATTGAAACCAACTGAGGAGCGTATTCGGACATTTTTTCGTTTGGAGCGGCGATTACTTTTGTCATATCTCCAAGGATTTCCAGTCGACCTTTTTTAGCCTGCTCTAATCCTTCAACAAAAATGTGATCTTCCAGTCCTTTAAGCTTGGTATCCATTTGAATAGCAGTAATACCATCCTTAGTTCCTGTTACTTTAAAGTCCATGTCTCCGCCCATATCCTCTTCATCTTGAAGATCGGTTAAGATTTTATACTTACTAGAATCGCTATGATCTGTCATAAGACCCATGGCGATACCAGCCACTGGTGTTTTGATTGGCACCCCTGCATCCATTAGGGCTAGCGTAGAGCCACAAGTGGCTGCCATGGAGCTAGATCCGTTAGAAGCAAGAATTTCGGTTACTAATCGAATGGTGTAAGGGAAATCTTCTTTATTAGGCAGTACTGGCATTAATGCGCGTTCGGCCAATGCTCCGTGTCCTACCTCACGATTTCCGGTGAATAGACGATTGCTGGTTTCACCCACTGAAAATGGTGGGAAGTTATAGTGATGCATGTAGCCTTTTTTCGTTTCTCCTTCAATTCCTTCTAAAACTTGTGCGTCTCCTGGAGATCCAAGAGTACAAAGAGTAAGTCCTTGAGTTTCACCACGGTTGAATAGTCCAGACCCGTGTGTTCGTGGAAATAAACCTACTTCCACACTAACAGGGCGGATTTCATCCAATTTACGTCCTCCGATTCGTTTTTCGTTTTCAAGAATATTCTTTCGAACGGTTTGCTTTACAAGAGCGTCCATAGCGTCTCCGATTTGCCTTAAATCTTCCTCTTCTACCTTTCCTTCGAAGTGCGCCTCTGTCTCCTTAGCAAGCTCTCGGAAGTAGCCGTATCGTTCCAGTTTACCAAGTTTTTCATAAAGAGCATCCATAACCTTATCGGCGTAGGTTGCATTTACGTAATCAATGATTTCCTGATTTTTTTCTGGAGCGGTTACTTCGATTTTTTTCTTTCCAAGCTTTTCTTGAATTTCAACAATGAAATTGGCGATTTTCTGAGCCACCTCCTTTCCTTTAGCAATGGCTTCCAGCATTTTTTCCTCCGATACTTCATTGGCACCCGCTTCAATCATAATGATTGTTGAAGGGCTGGCAGAAACGATAAGATCTAAATCGCTGGTTTCTCGTTGCTGCATTGTTGGATTTACCACTAGTTCTCCTTCGATCAGACCGACACGTACTGTAGCGGTTGGACCTTCAAAAGGAATATCAGATAAAGCCAAAGCGACAGATCCAGCTGTGGTAGCGACCATATCGTGTTCGTTTTCACGATCGTAAGACATGGTGGTAAGCATCACTTGGATATCACGACGGAAGAACTTAGGGAAAAGGGGACGATAAGTTCGATCAGCGACACGAGCCATTAGAATCTTGTCATCGCTTGGTCGAGTTTCTCGTTTAACAAAGCGACTCCCTTTAATGGTTCCGCTTGCGTAGAGCTTTTCTTGGTAATTTACCATTAATGGTAAAAAGTTAACCCCCGGACGAGCTTCTTTGCTCATTGTGGCGGTTGCTAAAATAACTGTATCGCCCATTTGGACAGTACAGCTTCCATTAGCTAGCTGAGCAAGTTTCCCTGTCTCAACAATAAGATCCTTATCTCCTAAGGACAAAGTGAATTTTTGTGACTCCATAGTATTAAATTATTTTTAATGGATAAAATTTAAATTCCCTTTGGAGTCACGGGAGGAAAGTCCCAAATTATAATTCACCTTGGATGCACTATAACTTGAAACTTTTATATCCGTAATCTCCGAAGGATTTATTTGCGAAGTTCGAGTGTTTTGATGATTTCCTGATAACCTTCTACGTTTTTGTTTTTAACGTAATTTAAAAGTTTTCGGCGTTTTCCAACCATTGCTAAAAGCCCACGACGACTGTGTACGTCTTTTTTGTGGATTTTTAGGTGTTCGGTAAGCTCATTGATTCTTTCGGTAAGAATAGCAATCTGAACCTGAGCGGACCCAGTGTCACCTTGGTGTTTAGCGTGTTTGGTGATAATTGTTTTCTTCTTTTCTCTTTGCATGTTATTAAGGGCAATATTAAAAAATCAGCAGAAATATTTTAACAAAATATAAAGAGTTGTGCAAGTCTTTTGTACAGAAAGTCTGATTTTTGGTGAATAGTGGGGGATTATTGAGGTTTTTTTTGACTCATACATAGGATGTGGCAGAAATTATTTCTTTTTTGTATGCTTTTTCTCACTATGAAAAAGTGTTGTTGAAATTTCCGACAACGTTTCGTTTTGTGCGAAGTGCGAGGTGGTATAATGCCGAAGGCTACCAGTGGCAAATGTGGGCGTTGCCGAGCCGAGGCATAAGCCGTATATATGCTGTTGTACGATGTGCGCCCATTTTTCAATCAAATATAGTTTTTAGAACATTTTTAAAAGCTCCACCCTCGCACTGTCAGTTCGACAATTTGAGAGTGGAGCGGTTCAGTGTTGATTTCTACTGCTTTGGGTCGTAGACCTGTCGATGTATAGGCTTAGGTGCGGGTGTATAGCCCGGGTTCGCCAATTGGTGTTCCTCCCTTCTGAACTCTTCCTCCTGTTCAGATGTAGGAATCCAATAGTAGCGATTGCAGCTCGTGGAACTGCATACACAATTCCTGTTCTCCAGGTCATTGAATCGACCTTTTAGCACGAAGCCAGTTGCTTGATTGCCGACGTAGACGTCGTATACGGTTTTACCGGCATGACAGGCAAAGAGTGCTTGATCTGAATCTATGCCTTTTCGAAAGAGAGAGTAGCGGTCTTCCGAACAACTCAGACTCTTGGTCCAACTTGGGTAACTCTGCTCTACTTTCAGGCAGTTTTTTGACGTAGTATCCGCATTCGGACACCAGAGGCCGGGTAGTGCAAAGAGCATGTTGGACGAGTACTCTTGGGATTTACTGAGTTTCCTCGGCGCATCGTTTGTGCACCCGCGATTGAAATTTCTGACGACACTCGAAATCACCGAGGTATCAGAAAGATTTTTTTTGATCGGGCTGTAACCTTGGGCGACGGGTCTGCTCTGACCCCAGGCGTTGCTAGAGAACAAGATTGCAAATACAAAAGTGAGTTGAGTCTTCATGATTGTCTCCTAAATGGCAATGATAATGTTCCGAGTCACACCACTGACTTTATAAAAATCAAAGGTGTAACCCGAAATCATAATTTCAACACTGAATTTTAAAGATCAGACTATTTCCATATAAAATGAGTATAAGAAATAGTCATGGAAGCTTAAAATACTACAAAATATTAATTTGTGAAGGTTTTTTACATCTCAGGACTATTAAAAATCTTCTAAAAGTACCTTATCTAAATATATGTTCTCAGAAAAATGGGCAGTATTGCATATAACCAATATTTATGTGAAGTATTCATATTTCCATATAAATACTGGTTGTCGGATTTTAGGTACTCCAAAAAACTATGTCCGAAAATCTAATGTCTAGAGCCACTTATTCCACTTAAATATTCCAATCATCGCAGCGATGACGAGGAACATGGCGATAATAATACTCCAGAAATGCTGAACGTTATCTAGTGCGGCTGTGAAGGGGAGTCCTACATTCATTCCAAATAACCCTGTTAAGAAGGTAAGAGGAAGCATAATGGCCGAAAACACCGTTAGCGTACGCATGGTGTTGTTGATCTTGTGAGATAGAAGGGATTCGTTGGTATCTTCGAGGGATTCAATGACCTCCTTTTGAGTTTCCAGTATATTCCACAGCTTTTCAATTTGGTCTACAACGTCGTCAAAGTAGATTTCAAGGTTTTCTGGTAGGAATCGTTTTTGCTTGTGCTCTAATGTGGCAATTACCGTTCGCTGAGGAGTGAGGGTTTTTCGAAGTGTGATTATGTTTTTTTTCGTGATCATGATATCGAAAAGCTGATCTCGTACATGAGCGGTTTCGAAGATCTCCTTTTCAATATTTTTTAGGCTGACTTGGATCTTGTCGGTGATTGAGAAGGAGAATGTAAACAGACTATTGATGATTGAATAAAGGAGATACCCTGTACTTTCCCCAAAAAACAATTTGCGTGATTTGGCTGATTTTTTGCATTTTTCAAATATTTTATTCAATTCGTCTAAATGCCCATCGTGAATGGTGATGAGGTAGTTCTCTCCGATAAAAATATTCACCTGTTCAGCGGCAATATGGCGCGTGCGTCGATTGTAATAGGGGAATTGAAGAACGATAAATAGGTATTTTTCATATTCATCAATTTTTGGGCGCTGACTTTCAGAAAGACAGTCTTCTAAGTCAAGCGTATGAAAGCGATACTTTTTCTTAAGCTCTAAAATATCCTCCTCTTTAGGATGAACAATATTGATCCACTTATGATTTTCAAAGGTAACGTCTGCCATAATTTAAGTCTCAAGTGCAAGTGCGAGTCTCAAGTGTGATTCTCCAGTTGCAAGTGAGGGTTATTTTTTCTTTTTTGGGAGCCATTTTTTATGATTGGTATTGCGGTGGGTTTGAGTGAGTCTTCGGTGGTATTCTTTTTTGAAGCTCAAGGCTATTTTAATACACCAGTAGATGATGTACCCAAAAAGCAAGAACCACCACAATCGCATTGATAGGAATGGAATGCCCGCTTCGCGAACAACAAGAAGGAGTAATAGAATGACTGAAAAATTAAAAAAACGACTCGGATATTTTTTGAGCATCTTTTTTAATACAGCGTCTTTAACATGCTTTTTACGGTAATACTTAATTGCAAGGCTGAAAAGTACAAGTAGCGCGATAAGCAGTATTGTAAGCTTTGTGTACTGAAAATTCGGATCAGGCCGAGGGGTAAAATAATATTGGAGAGTGAGTAGTCTTTCCATGATTATAGTGCTTAAGAATTAGAGGTTGTTTTCTTTTTGGTAGTTGTTTTTTTAACTTTTTTTAATGATGGTTTTTTATCTTCTTTTTCACCTTCGCCAATGCTCTCTAATATCAATCGGTGTTCAAGTTCTTCGTAGTAGCGTTCGGTGGTTGTTTTTCCAGGCCTTATAATTAAATATAATAAGGTTCCTAATATTGGGAAAGCAATATTGAGAAGAATAGCGACTACTTGAAAAATAAGGCTGTCAGAACGATGGATGGCGTCTCTTGTTACCCAGATAACAATTGCAAGCCAAAGTAGCCCAATATAAACGATAACGGCCAGCTGAATGGTTTGAAAAGATGGGGTGCTCAAAAAATCGATAATAGCATCTAAATTGAATTGAGAGAGGGGTTCTGACATTTTTTAATGATTAGGATGAATGATTGCTTCCGAGATGTTTTTTGTGTGATGTATGAACATAGGATATGAAAGCTAGGGCGGCGATAATTAGGTAATTGGTTTTATTGTAAGCTGAAGGAGATCCGTGTAAAAAGTCAATTCCCAGAGCGCTGATTGAGTATAACATAATCGCCAAACTGCTTACTACTCCAGTTAAATGAGTTCGCTTGACAGACTTAATTGAGATGCTGAATATAATGAATGTGGCTAATGCTGAGTATAATTGGGTCGGGTGAATCGGATTTGTATAAGGGATATTAAAGGTATCAAATTGTATGCCCCACGGGAGGTTCGTTAGGCTTCCGTAATGGGTTCCGTTGAAGAAATGTCCGATATGAATAATGAAAAGGGCTGAAAAGCTGCTTAATGAAAAAACATCCAGCCATCCCCAGAAGTCTTCGTGGGCTTTCTGAGTTAAATAAAAGAGTGTTGCGAGCCCCGCATAAAGAATTCCGAAAGCGCTGAACCCCAGATCCCACAAAAAGAACATTCGAAGTGGGTGTTCGGTAAAAACAGAAAAATGTTCAGCAATGTAAAATAACCTTCCTCCAATCAGTGAGATTAATATGAGCTTACTGAAATGCTCAACAACAAAACTAAGCTTTAATTTCTTTAGGCGAATAAAGCGCACTAAATGAACAATGGCAACAATGAAGGCTAGGACCAACAAGAGATTGAAGGTGGTTATGGTTATTGGGCCATATTGAAGAAGAATTTCGTACATACTTTAAGTGCGAGTCTCAAGCTTCAAGGTTTCAACACTTGAGACTCGCAGTTCATTAATAATTGGTTAGCTTATCGGATGACCTGAGTGCTGTCCAGACCGCCAGAGAGCGTGAATCCAGGAGGAGGATTGTTGAGAGCTCGAGGGTCTTTTTCAACAAAGAATGGGGCGAGTTCGGAGTTGTCCTCATCGATGAATCCGGTTGCTCCAGTGGTTAAGGTGATTAGGCTAGGTAGCGATCCTGTGATGCAGGTAATGTTATCATCGCATGAACCTCCTCCACTGAACTGACCGCCGTTGGCGATTTGACTTGCGATTACGGAGCCGTCCTCTATTTTATTTACGGTGGTGAACCGCCTTAGGTAGTCGAAGTCGTATCGCTGAGCGCAGTTGAGGCGAGCGTCACCTTCTAAACAACTAATGCCTTCTGGTACTTTCTCCTGTCCTGCTCCTCCAATGGTATTACGAGAGGCAATGGATCCTTGCCAATAAAGCTGACTGCCAAGATCTTGAACATTTCCAGTTGCCCCTCCGTAGTAAACTAGACTCTTTGGATCGCTAAGATCGCTATCTTCAGCGGGTCGGCTGATCACGCTACCTTCTGTATATAGAGTGGTGGCAATGTTGGTTGGAACTGATGATACATAGGTGTTAGCACCTTCTCCGATATTTTCGGCGATGACAATGATTCCAAGTGAGGCATTGTCGTTGCCGTAAGTAATGTTGCTCTTAATGAATACATTCGCTCCTCCTTTTACAATAATAGTGTAGGGTTTGTTAGGAGCTACGAGGTCATCGACACCATTGCCTAGAATTAATTCTTCTGAAGCACTTCCGCTGTAAAAAGCAAGAAGGGTTCCATTTATCGTGTCTTCAACAATACAGCCTCCAGATGTGGTTTCAAAAGCGGTTAATTCTTTAACAGAACAAGCTTCAACCCCTGCCGTTAGCTCAGCTACGTTTCGTCGAATTTGTTCTTGTAAATCTCGAGTGCTGTCGGTGCTCACCACATCGAACTGACGATCGGTGACAATTTGGTCTCCTGCGACGGTTCCAATCGCTTCTAGTCCAATATCTTTTACATTAATATCAGTAATAAGGGGTTCTTCGCTTGCATAAATAGTGAAAAAATCTTGGCCTGGGTAGCGGTAGGCGATCTCTTGAACGACTTGGAATTTAATATCTTTAATGGTAACAGGGATGAATTTTTCTGGTGTGAACTGAAGTTCTTTACCAGGCACTTTAGCCGCTACCGTAACACTTCCACCTCCAATTTTTAGATTTGCTGGATCGCTGCGGTCAATCTGTCCTGGAAGATAATTGTTAGGATCACTTAGGTCTCCCTCTGGATCGATTGGGTCGTAATTTTGTGGAATGCTTTCACGTCCGGTGATGGCGTAGGTTCCGTTGGGCTGAATTCCACTTGCACTTTCCACACCAAAATCATATGAAAATTTGTAGCTAGGATGGAAAGGTTGAAACATTCCATGGAAAGGGGAGTTGCTGGCGCTGATATCTCCGATTAGGCTGGAGTGAGAGCCATCAAATAATTCATAACGGGTGCAGTAGTCACACGGTTCAAATGGGTCTGTCCAAGCAA
>DAOWGG010000070.1 GCA_030637565.1 Candidatus Peregrinibacteria bacterium
ACTCTTTCCTCCTAAAAAACCTAAAACTGAAACAGGGGCAACAGCCCCAGCTGATGAATCAGGACAAACTCCTGCAGTAGAGAAGAAAGTAGACCCTAAAACAGAAGCTCAAGAAATCAGAGACGCTGAAAAAATTTATAAACAGGGACTATCAACCATTAAAGATTTAATCGCTCCAGCTTCAATGGAGTTTCAATACGATAATTTTCGAGTGAATAAACTATTCGGGAAAAGCTTTTTTGTTTACGCTTACCCTCGTTTTATTGAAGCCAATTGGCTATCACCTGTGGTGAACTTTGATGTAGCAATGGACATTTCAATGTTCATTTATCCATCAAGCAGTGCGGCAATTATGAAATTCTTAAAAAAGAAGGTAGCTCAGATCCAATCCAGCATGAGGATTGAACAAGAAAAAGGAATGGTGAGTGACCCCGCTCTAGAAACTGCCCTTCAAGATGCAGAAGAATTACGTCGAAATATTCAGCGCGGTGAAGAAAAGTTCTTTCAGTATGGACTTTATTTCACTATCTATTCAGATGATGAGGAAAAGCTCCAAAAAATTCAAACACGACTGGAAAGTTCTTTGGGTGGAAAAATGGTATTAACCAAAGCCACCGACCTTCAAATGGAGCATGGATTCAATTCAACCATCCCACTAGCAATGGATGAACTTGAAGTAACCCGGAATATGAATACGGGGCCGCTTTCAACTACATTCCCGTTCACCTCTTCCGATCTAACCTCCAATCAAGGAATTCTTTATGGAATCAATCGTCACAATGACAGCTTGGTTATTTTTGACCGTTTCTCACTAGAAAATGCAAATTCAGTTATATTCGCGACATCTGGTGCTGGTAAATCTTATGCGGTTAAATTAGAAATTCTTCGATCAATGATGATGGGGACAGATGTAATTGTAATTGACCCAGAAAATGAATATGAAGAACTCGCCAACATGGTGGGTGGAACTTATTTAAAGGTATCGTTGAATTCAGACCGGCGAATCAATCCTTTCGATCTACCTCTTCCTTTAAAGGATGAGGAAACAAAACCAGGAGATCTACTTCGATCAAACATTATCACCATTCATGGACTATTAAATCTAATGCTTGGAAAATTAAACCCAGAAGAAGAAGGGTTAATGGATAAAGCATTGATTGATACCTATTCCTTGAAAGGAATCACCATGGAAACTCCGAATCCAGGAGAAATGGAACCTCCAACCATGGAAGACCTGTATGCAATATTGAGCAGTATGAAGGGTGGAGAAAATCTTGCTCAAAGACTTCAAAAATACACCGTTGGAACGTTTGCTGGACTTTTCAGTAAGCCAACCAATGTTGATTTAGGGTCAGGGATGGTCGTGTTCTGCATTCGAGATCTTGAAGATTCACTTCGACCGATCGCGATGTACATTATTTTGAATTACATTTGGAATCGCGTACGCTCTTCGCTTAAACGAAGAATGCTAGTGATTGATGAAGCTTGGTCGCTCGTACAATACGAGGACAGTGCCCGCTTCTTATATGGATTGGTTAAACGAGCTCGTAAATACTACTTAGGAATTACAACCATTACTCAGGATGTAACTGACTTTATTAAATCTGATTACGGTCGACCAATTATCACCAACTCCTCAATGCAGCTTCTTTTGAAACAGGCACCAAGTTCAATTGAAGGTTTAACTAAAATCTTTAATTTAACCGAAGGAGAAAAATACTTATTGCTCAACTCAACAGTGGGACAAGGTTTGTTCTTCGCAGGGTTAAAGCACGTAGCCCTTCAGGTGATCGCCAGTTACGCAGAAGATAAAGTGGTGACCACTAATCCAGAAGAGCTAATGAAGCAACAGGCACAAGCAGCACCTCCACCAGCAGAAGCATCAATTGAAGAATCAGCAGAAACCGATCTTGGTCCCGCAGGAGATGCATTACCTCCAATAGAAGAGGTAGCTGAAGAACAAGTAATAAGCGAGCCACCTGTTGAAAACAGTACACCTGCTGAAAGCTCTGAGCCTGTCGATGTAGCCGAACCTCCTGAAGAAGATCCAGATCTTAGGCCAGGTGGAAATACACTACCTCAAGCTTAAGCTTCAAAGTCAGCAAGAACTGAAACGGGTAGGTCGTCTAAATCAAAAACTTCCTGAATTTCAACCTCAAGTGACTCAGAATCAATAGAGGCTGAATCATATTCACCATAAATGGTGCTTTTTCCATATAAACGACATTCCACAAAGGTATCAAAAAATTCAACCTCCATTTTACCCCCTCCAACAATCACTTCTTTTATATCCATATTTTTTGCATCTTGAACACCTAGCTCTTCAAGGATCATATCATGAAAAAATTGGATTTCATCCCACTCAATTTTCGAAAATATTTTCGCTAAAAACTTCCCATCATCAGTAATTACAAATTTACCTTTGTAAATTTTAAGATCAGCTATCCTTTCAAGATCCTCCCCTAAAATCTTAATAAGAGGTTGTTCCTCAATGATTTTTAAATCTCTTTCAATCGACATAGGCAGTATTAATTTAACCTATTCTATCAGCTTATAATTACAAATATCAATACTGCCTTAAAAATAGGCTGATTTTCTTGACACTACCAAATTTGACGTTCATACTTTCGGAGCAATTTGAAAACGTTCGTTTGGTTTTGTACTCATTGGATTGAGAATAAAAACTGGAATCGGATCAATTGTTTTTATTACTTACCATTTGTTAAATATGGGTAAAAAATTATACGTCGGTAACCTATCTTGGGGAATCAAAGATGACGGATTACGACAAGCATTTGAACAAGCTGGAACTGTTGAAAGTGCAGCTGTTATTATTGAAAGCCATTCTGGCCGATCCAAAGGATTTGGATTTGTTGAAATGGGTTCAGACGAAGAAGCTACTGCTGCCATTGAAATGTGGCATGAAAAAGAGCTTGATGGTCGCGCTCTAATCGTAAACGAAGCACGTCCACCAAAACCACGAGAAGAAAATAGTCGTTGGTAATTCGAATGAATTAAAAAACTAAAGCCTCCCATTGCTTCGTGCTCTGGGGGGTTTTTAAAAACAAAAAAAATCTCCCACCGATTGGTAGAAGTATTTTTAAGTGGTGGGCGCTATAAGAGTCGAACTTATGACCTTCTGGGTGTAAACCAGACGCTCTAACCAACTGAGCTAAGCGCCCTAAAATGCCAATTGAGATTACCAAAAAACCTTTTGCCACGCAAGCTTGTTTTTAAAAATCTTTACAAAATCAATAATCCATATAAAATATTGGAGCAAAAGAGCTATGGCGCCATCGTCTAGTGGTTAGGACTTCGGATTCTCATTCCGGCAACAGGGGTTCGATTCCCCTTGGCGCTACCAAGGTAAGACAGCTTTCATCGAAGATGTGAGGTGTTTTAACTTTGAAGAATTCAAAGTGGAAACGAACCTCTGGTTCGCCTGAGAAAAGGAGCTTGCGACTATTTCGAAGCTCGACCTCGGAAGCTCCGAAGCTTTAGCGAAGGAGGTGAGAATGTAAGAAATTCCCCTTGGCGCTACCATCTCAACAAATCCGCTTCAGGCGGGTTTTTTGTTTATATAAAATTGCCCCCCAACGCAATAACGAAGGGGAGCAATTTCACAACATGACTAAGAAAAAGTAAAACTAAGCGGCAGGTGGTGGTGTAAATGTTCTCCCTCCAAGCTCTTTATCAAGCATAAAGAGACCAGGGCCTTTATCTCCTGCCAATTTCAATTTATCAATCAACTGTCCCGCAGTACTTTCCTCTTCCACTTGCTCATCAATGTACCATTTCAAAAGAGATTCAAAAGCGTAATCCTTCTCCTTTTGGGCCAATTCATATAAAGCATGAATTAAAGCTGTTACATCTTTCTCATGATCCAAAACCTGCTGTACAACCACTAAAGGAGATTTGAATTTTACAGGAGGTTGAGCAATCGCTTTCATCTCCACACTTCCCCCTCGATCATAAACAAAATCATAAAATTTCATTGCATGAGCCATTTCCTCTTGAGCCTGCATTTTCATCCAATTCGCAAATCCAGGTAAGTCCTGACCATCAAAGTAAGCAGCCATTGAAAGATAAAGATACGCGGAGTAAATCTCTGCATTGATTTGACCATTAATGGCTTTTTGAACGTTGGCTTTCATAGATTTTATATTTAAGATTTAAAATTATTTTCAACCTCATCCCAGTTTACCACGCTCCACCACGCCTTCACAAAATCAGGTCGACGATTTTGATATTTTAAGTAATAAGCATGTTCCCACACATCAATTCCAAGTAAGGGTTTTAGCCCATTAGAAATGGGACTGTCTTGATTCGAAGTGGCAACGATTGAAAGGTTATTGGATTCATCTTTCACCAACCAAGCCCAACCGCTCCCAAAAACAGTGGCTGCCGCTTGGTCAAACTGTTCTTTAAAAGCATCAAAGCTTCCAAAGGCAGATTCAATCGCCAAGAGCAATACTCTTTCAGGCTGCCCCCCACCATCGGGGCTCATCATTTTCCAGAACAAAGCGTGATGATAATATCCTCCTCCATTATTACGAACAGCATTTCGAGCATCTTCAGGCAAAGCATCTAAATCCGATAAAACCTCTTCAATCGATTTTTCAAACCATTCTGGGTATTTCTCGAGCGCCGCATTTAACTTATTAGTATATGCCTGATGATGC
>DAOWGG010000107.1 GCA_030637565.1 Candidatus Peregrinibacteria bacterium
AGATACAGATCAGGATAAATTAGGTTCAATACTTCAGATAAACAACCGGAAAATCACTTAAAAGCTTATTAACTTGAGAATTTCAAAATATTAGATTCAACTAAACTATACCTTTAATTTAATTAAACTCAATGGGATTGTCAAAAGTTCTTTTTTATTATGTTCTATTTTGACAATTTTTAATTCTTACCTCTCTTAATTGTTTATTTTTTCATCTCTTTTATGAAAAAAGGTATTTAAAAGGCTTGCGTTAATATAAAAACTTTGTTATAATGATTTGAACGTTAAGGAAAAGGTGATCTTTAAAAACAGTGGTGACGGTGAGAAGAGTCTGCCTCAAACAAAAATAAAATTTACTTTTATTCCTAGGCACAAGAACTTTTGAACTTTTTGATCTTCATCGATTATGAGTTCGTCCTCGGATTTTCAGTCTTTGAGTTTTTATCTTTTGAACTTCGGTTCAGTTGATATTCATTCCTTGATTGTTGATTCGTTTTGATTCTTTTAACTTCTGAATTTATTCATTGGTTAAGGTTTCATTTTGAGTTTTTATCTCTTGAACTTCGGTTCATCTGGTATTTATTCTTTGTTCTTTGTCGCTTGGGGCAGTCTTCTCTCACTGATGGTGTTGCTTTTTTTCTCGCTTTTGTTCGCTTTTGTTTTCGTCTTTTGCAGCTTGCTGTAGAGGGTGTGGCGTTAGTGGATGCTAGTGGGGTTTGTGGTCTTGGTTGTTTCCGGCTTGCCGGTTGCTTCTGGGATTGCTTTCTCGCCTTTGTTTGCTTTTGCTTTTCTTTCGTAGCTTGCTATGAGAGGTTCGCATTGGTAGATGTTGACGGGGTTTGTGGCTTTGGTTGCTTTCGTTTATTCGCGAGTGGCTTTGGTCGCGTTTTCTCTTTCAAAGCAAAATAAAAGTTTGCTTCTTGTTTTTCCCGCTTGTCGGGATTGGTGAGTTCGGACACTTGTTTCTTTTTTGTTAGAGTTTAGTGGTCTTACATTTTACCCTCGGGTAGGATGTTGGGCAGCTAAGTTTTAATTGCTTCGCTGTTGGTGTGAGAACTAAAAAAATCTCTTTGGTTTACCTCAGAGGTTTTTTTAATGCCTGAATTCCTTCCTTCTAATTGTCATCCTGAATTTAGTTCAGGATCCATATATAAATAGATTCCCGCCTGCGCGGGAATGACAAAAAGGGTGTGCAGAGATGTTTTAAATATTCTCCCAGGCGTCGTCTTGGCGGCAGAGGAGGACGCTGGCTTTTTCGGGTTGTTTCATGATCATTTTTACCATGCGCTCCATTCGTACGCGGTTCTGAGAGCCTTTCGCAAGAATTAAGTCATTAGGGCATAATTCTTTTTGCAGAAACAGTCCTGCCGCTTCTGAATCAAAGAATGTATAGATGCTTTTTTCTGGCATTCCTGCTTCGATAGCCCCTTGTTTGATTGTTGAGGCTTCTGGGCCAACGGTGATGAGTATGTTGGCTACTGCAGCTACCTGAGCCCCTAGTTTTAAATGAGCTTCTTTTGTTAATTCCCCTAATTCATTCATGGTTCCCATGGCGGCGATTTTCCTTTTGGCTGGCAGTTCATTTAAAAGTTCCAATGCCTTTTCGTTGGCTGTTGGAGAGGCGTTGTAAGAGCTGTCAATGATTAAGCTATCGTTAATACCATCAATAGCGCTCATTCTTCCCGGTGGTAATTGGTAGTCTTTTAAAGCTTCTGCACACTCTTGTAAGCTCATTCCTAATTTAACCCCAACAGTGATTGCTGGAAGTAGGGTATAAATTTGAAAGCTCCCCAAGACAGGAATTTTGAAATCCACCGTTTCCCCTTTGTATTTTACATGAAAAGTGATGTTTTTATTGTGAGTTTTAACGTTTCCTCCTTGGACTTCTAATCCATCCTCCATTCCATAACTCACCCTGGCTGCGTGGGTTTCCATGCTCTTAATCAATGGGTCGTCGTAATTTAAAATGGCGAGTCCGTCTTTTGCCATATTTTTAATTAAACTCCCTTTTTCTTTCTGAATGGCGGCAAGGTCTTTGAATTGATTTTTGTTTAGATGAACGGGATTTACATTGGTAATAATCCCAACTTTAGGCTTTGCAATTGAGATGAGTTTTTTAATATCCCCTGGTTTGTCGGCACCCATTTCAAGAATGATTTTTTGATAGGCTGTTTTTTCTTTTAAGAAGGTGCGCCTTAAAATCTTGAACCATTCGATTGGTGAAGAGAAGCCAGATTTTTCTTCTTGAAGAACCGCTAAACTGATTCCGATTTCAGTATTGAATCCTTGTGGGCTTTTATAAATTTTGAAGTGATTTTTAAGAAGGTGATAGGTGGCTTCTTTAACACTTGTTTTACCTACACTTCCGGTGATGGCGATTACTTGGGTGCGATGTTTTTTTAAATATCGCTTTGCTTGCAGAACAAGTAGTTGGGTGATGATGAGTCGGAATATTTTTTTCATAACAGATCAAGTTTAATGAAAAAAAACTTCACTCGCAAGTAATGAAAAAGGTGGGTGGGGAGCTGACGCTCCCCACCCGACACACCTAGGGCTGCTTTGCACTACGACAGAACGTCGGTAGTCTCCCCACCAAGATGTGTCATTATTGATTGTATGCGAGAGGTTTTGGTCTGCATGACTGCACCCGATTCCTCAATCGCATGAAAGGAAGTTGGAAGGCGGAGAGGGTGTACATCCTCTCCGCCTTCCAGGGGGTGACCCGCCTTCAAGGCGGATCGTACGCTCTGAGTAGGAGGGGTCCCAGAGCGTATTTTCGAATTTTGGAAGTGTCGTTCGTAATCGCGTTGGTTACTGCCAACAGCGACGAACGACACTTCCAGGGTAACAATTGAATCAGGTTGGCGGGGGGGGTCAACCTCACTTGATCCATTGCTGGAGATTTAATCGCCCTTGGTCGCGCGGCGATCATCTCAATCAACAGCAATTGGTTTTTACACCCTATTGTTACCTAAGAAGGTGAGGTCAGCCGTTTTTTAGGCGGCCGACCTCGAGCAGCGAATTGCCGAGACTCCTCTTGGGAGGAGGGAGGAGGGGTAGAGAGAAGATCTCAACTCAAACACTGCTACAAAAGCCTTATATCAAAAAGAACAAGGACTCCTTTTATACACTTCCCATTCTTTAGTGTCAAATTTACTCCTTATCCTCGTATCACTACGAATGTGATATAACCTATGTAAGCTAGAACGAAAATGACTCCTTCCGCTTTATCAATTGAATAGCGTCGGTTAGTAAAGCAGTAAATAAACAGCATTACGGTTGCCATTGTATAAACTAGTATGTCGGTGTTGATTGCTGCATTGAAAGGAAGTGGTTTGATGACGGCACTTAGCCCTAGTACCCAGAAGATATTGAAAAGGTTTGAGCCCACTACGTTTCCAATTGCAATGTCGGTTTTATGCTTGTAGGCGGCAACGGCGGAGGTTGCTAGCTCTGGTAATGAGGTTCCAACAGCCACAATGGTGAGTCCAATTAGTGTTTCACTCAATCCAAATTGTTTAGCAATCGTTATCGCTCCATCTACTACCCACTGTCCTCCAAAAGCGAGACCTACAATCCCCACAATTGTCATAATGCTCGCTTTTAAAACAGGGTGTTTTGGGTGGCCATTGTGTTTTTCTTTATGGGCTTTTGCCAAGCCGATGGTGTAATTCATGAATATGAAGAAGAAGATCATTAGAATCATTCCATCGATACGGCCGATCATAGAACTTTCCGCTTTATCAATCATCACATCGTTCGCCATTAAAAAGAGTACAATGGCGGCGACAAAGTTGAGTGGAATTTCCTTCCAAGTGGTGTTTTTTTTAACTTTTAGGGGATAGATAATGGCGGATATCCCTAAAATCAAGAAGATGTTTGAAATGTTACTCCCAATAATATTTCCAATTCCAATATCGGCATTCCCTTTAATACTGGCGATTACATTCACTAAAAGCTCTGGTGCTGAAGTCCCCAAAGAAACAATTGTAAGTCCAATTACAAGATCAGAGATTCCAACGCGTTTAGCGATTGAGCTGCTTCCATCTACCAATAAATCGGCTCCTTTGACTAAAAAGATGAAACCGAGGATAAAAAGAATGTAGGTGAGCATGAGTTAATTTTTAATTTTCACCTATTATCTTAACGCCGCCTATCTTTCTTGCCAACTATTTATTCAGATTGAGAACGACTCTCAGCTTCTACATTTTCCAAGTAGGCACTTAGATTGTGAAAATCACTTAGTTTTTTTGCCTTTAACCAATTGAATGTGCTTTCTACTTTTTCCGGATCAATTTCATCTGCATGTTTGCCTCCTAGTTTGTCAAAACCGGATTCATGCCTTTTTAATATTAACCCAATGATTCCTCGGGAGTTTCTAATCTTAGCGAGAAGCTGTCCTTCTAGCTGTGTGTAGCT
>DAOWGG010000041.1 GCA_030637565.1 Candidatus Peregrinibacteria bacterium
AAACAGATTAAAAAATGATTAAACTAAGACCCAAAAGCTTCACAAACAAGGTTGCAGAGCAGAGCTTAGCAGATGAATTCTAGCAAAAACCCCATTAATTTCAAAGAGTTTTTAACCCAAAAAAACAAAATTGATGTAGACAAAATCGGTTTTAGTCAAGAAAGAAACTAAGCCGCCAAAGACTCCATGTCATCCAAGTCATCCGAATGCGTCGGCAGATAACTAAAAAGCTCCAAAAGCGTTCCACCTATAATTTCTTTTGATCGCTGAGGAATTTTATGATGAAGAACTCCGATAAATTTAAGAGTTTGATCAGGATGTTTTCGAAAAAATTGAACCAAATTTGAAAAATTATTTTGACCCGCCTCACTAATAGCATCCTCAATCGTATCAGGAGAACCCGCCTTCCAATGGCACAAGCTTTTTCTGAATTTAATAATTTCTTTTTCATAAGCAAAAGTACTTTCATCACAAACATTGTGGACAAGGCGCTTCATGAAATAGGCTTGCTGATCGATATCCAAACTCTCAAAAAACATCAATAATTTTTCTTCATCGTAATGACTCAAAAAATAATTAAGAATATCATTTAAATGATCTTTGTCTAAGGTCTGACAAACAGATTTAAATTCCTCACGATTTTTTTGATTTGATTTTCTTAAAAAATAATTCAAAACATCCCCAAAAACATCATCAATCTCATAATTAAACATCGCATCCCACACGTCCTCCGTGCTTCGAATGATAACCTCGCTGTAATGTTCATTGTGGTGGTTCATATTTTTTATTTAATTAAATCTTACTATTATACCAAAAAATCGCCCATTTTTCAATAGCCAAGCCAATTGCGAAGCAATCCACCATCGGGCCCACAACTGGCCCAACAATTGGAGATATTACCAATCCACCTCACTTAACCCATGAGATTTTAAGTATTCATTCGTCTGAGAAAAATGCCTACACCCCAAAAATCCACGATGCGCCGACAAAGGCGATGGATGAGGTGCTTTTAAAATAAGGTGTTTAGATTGATCGATTAAAACTGATTTACTTTGAGCAAAAGCCCCCCATAGCAAAAAGACCACATGTTCCTTTTTATCAGAAATAGTTTGAATCACTACATCGGTAAACTCCTCCCAACCTTTCTTTTGATGAGAGCCAGCATTATGAGCCACAACAGTAAGCGTAGCATTCAAAAGCAAAACCCCCTGCGTTGCCCAATGCTCTAAGTTTCCATGACTCGGAATCGGCTTTCCGAGATCCGCGTGAATTTCCTTATAAATATTCACCAACGAAGGAGGTGTTGGAATACCCTGATTAACTGAAAAACAAAGTCCATGTGCTTGATTTGGACCGTGATAGGGATCTTGCCCTAAGACAACCACTTCAACACGATCGAAAGGGCATAAATCAAATGCCTTAAAAATATCTTTTGGTGGCGGAAAAATATTCTTCGTCTGATACTCTTGTTTCACAAAATTAGTAAGCCCTTCAAAATAAGGTTTATCAAACTCCCCCTGCAAAACCGCTTTCCATGATGAATCAATCCGAACATCCATAACTAATTAGAACTATTTGATAGCAATCTGAAGTCTATCTGAAATAGATTAGAAATCAAAGATATTGACAATGTAAATAATATTGATATTATTTAGATACTTTTACAAGTATCAAACTATTTTATGATAAAAAATAATGATCTCACACCAATATTTAAAGCCCTTTCTGATAAAAACAGGCTCCAGATTTTAGAACATATTTATAGTCAAAAATTAAAATGCTCACTCAATGATGAAGGTAAATGTAAGGATAAAACATGCATCAAAGATCTCTCTGGTTGTTTAAAAATCAGCATGCCAACTATTTCCCATCACGTAAAAGAGCTTTCAAATGCTGGTCTAATTATAACCAAAAAAAAAGGGCGATGGTCTTACCTTGAAATAAATCCAAAAAACTTCAAAGAAACCAATAAATTTCTTTCATCCTTTTACAATCAATAATCTAATTATATAATGATCCAATCTTTTGCCGACTACATCACCTTTTCTTTATTGAAACTAAGCGCTGAAAGCTCGTTGGGAAGTGCCGTGAACTTTTTCATTTACGACGTTATTAAAATTCTGTTCCTAATTTTTATTGTTGTTTCAGTTATTAATTTCATCCGTACTTTTTTTGAAGCAAGTAAGATCAAAAAATCAATCAGCAAATTAAAGTGGGGGCTTGGCAATATAATGGCAGCACTTTTTGGGGCAGTGACCCCTTTTTGCTCCTGCTCATCAGTTCCGTTATTTATTGGATTCATGGAAGCCCGAATCAGCACAGGTATCGCCTTCTCCTTTCTTATCACCTCACCGCTTGTCAATGAAGTAGCTTTTGTAATTATGGGAGGGTTATTTGGCTGGAAATTAGCATTTCTTTACGCCTTTTCAGGAATTGCACTAGGAGTTATCGGAGGATTGATCATCGGTGCATTAAAAATGGATAAAGAAATCATTATAGAAAATCAGGAAGAAAAAAGAAAAGAAAGCTATATGCCGAAAACCTTTCATGGAAAATTAAAATTCGCCCTAAATATTGGATCAAGCACATTTAAAAAGCTACTACCCTATGTAATAGGAGGTGTGGCATTAGGAGCTATTATTCATGGATATTTACCAGAAGAATTTTTCTTAAATACAATTGGACAATATAAAATTTTATCAGTACCTATCGCTACGTTAGTTGGTATTCCAATCTACGCTGGATGCTCAACCGTCGTCCCACTTATATTCTCCATTACAGCAAATGGCATACCACTAGGCACATCATTAGCACTCATGATGGCCATTGCAGGATTATCTCTACCAGAAGCCGTTATTTTAAAGAGAGTGATGACAATCAAATTACTAGCTACATTCTTCGGACTTGTCGCAATAGGAATAGTAATTATTGGGTATTTATTCAACGCTCTAGGTTAAAAAATAGGTATTTTGCAAAAAAGATATTGTTTTTTATAAAAAAACCAATAAACTTTGCCTTGGAGAGTTGGCAGAGTGGTCGATTGCGACAGTCTTGAAAACTGTTGGTCCGCAAGGTCCCGAGGGTTCGAATCCCTCACTCTCCGCCATTTTTGCGTAGTAAAAATGAAGGAGGAGGGATGAGAACCCGAAAAGAGGGTTTCGCATGAGTAAATGAGCGTAGGCCGTCAGGCAGTCAGCGAATATTATGAAGCTCGACCTCGGAGGCTGAACGAATGCAATGAGTCGAAGGCGAGAATGTAAGAACATCCCTCACTCTCCGCCATTTTTGCTATGCAAAAATTTAGTAGACCATATAGTTTGACAAAACCCACAGAGGAAAGTAACGTAAAAACCTATAACTTCATCGAAATGAAACAGTTAATCATCACCATCGGGATCCTCGGACTATTGACTGGATGCTCAAGTGAACTCGAAGCCATTAATAATAATTTAGATGAAAAAGTAATGGCCTCAGCGACACAGGAGGTCAAAAAACCAACCTGCCCCGATTCACTAGATGGAGTGATTTATGTAGACCATATAATTGAACAAAGCATTGAAAAGGATCGCTTAAAATTTAAAACAGATGGTGCTATCCCTTTTTCAATGAAATTAAATGAGATCACTGGAAAAAGTGACTTAAAAAATCGCTTAACTGGAAAATTTTCCGACTGTGATGTAATGGCAGACAGAAATGTTGCCGTTCAAATCAGTGGAATATGCGATGAAAATATTTTAAAAATGACCATCACTGAAAAATATCAGAGCAGTTCAGCAAAAATTTGTGAAGAACAAATGCTCCTTTCTGAAGTTCCGCTAACCCATGAAGTAGACCTACTAATTGAAGAAGGACATGAACTCAAACAACCCTACAAAGGAGAAATTGGCACAGGGAGTTATCAATGGAGACTCTCATTAGAACCCCCTGAAGAAACCCCAGCTCCAACAGGAATGATAGTAGTGCCCACCGAAAATTAAAAAGTAAGAAGATAATGATTATCCTTCAGCCACTTTCGATACTTCTTATAATCGGGAATAGCTTGTTCAACGAGTGCCCAATAACGAGACGAATGATTCATTTCTTTTAAATGGCAAAGCTCATGGGCAACCACATAATCAATCACCTCAATAGGAGCCATAATAAGTCGCCAATTAAAATTAAGATTCCCACGAGATGAACAGCTTCCCCATCGTGTTTTTTGATTTCTTAAAGTCACACGATTATAACGAAATTGATAATGTTCATTGAAAAACTGAAGACGATCGTGAATCACCTCTTCAGCTTTTTTACGATAAAATTGTTCAATCACTTTCTTAACAGCAATTTTTCCATCTTTTTTACCAACATGACGATAAAGGGAAATCACCATTTGATCCTCCTGAACTCGAAGATTGGAGCGCTTACGATCCGATGGTTGAACAGCTAGCTTTACCTTCTCACCAAAATAATAAAAAAGATCACCCGTTCCATACTGCACTGTTGGTCGTTTAGCCTTTTGCTTTTCAATAGAGGTGATTTGTCGATCAATCCACGATTGATTTTCCTTCAAAAAACGATCCACCGCACGCTGAGTGGTTAACCAAGGAATCACCAACTGGAATTCGCCATTGGAATTGATTTGCAAACGCAGCCGACGAGCACGCATACTACGCCGAACAGAAAGATCAAAACCTTGATGATTAAGCTGAACATTCATAACAGTAATCTCACACCGATTAGCATAATTGTCAATTGGATTCCTTTTGGAATTAGCAACAAAAGACTTAAAATCTAATAAATCATTTAACCTTAAATCATATTATGCACAATATAAATCCTAAAAAGACTTTTAAAGAAGCTCTTGATATTGCTCTTCTAAAAAAAGACGTCATGCATCACGTTGCTACAGATAAAACTGCAACCAAATGTGCCTATTTAGTTATTGCCGCAGGAGCCATACTTGGCGCTGTTGGTCAAATGCTTTTCGGAGTCAAAATTCCATTCTTAGGGGTTGTAAAAATTGGCCTCGGAGCCGCTTTAGGTCAACTTGTTATGACCATTATCACTACTATTATCGGATTATACTTAATCAGCTTTATCGCCAAAAGTATATTCAAAGGATCTGCAAATCACGATGCGTTCTTTCGTGTTGCAGGGTTTGGAACCATTGTAACGTTCTTGGGGTTATATCCAAGCCTTTCACTTATCTCAGGAATCTGGGGATTAGTTATATTCTTTGTCATACTAAAAACCATTCACAAACTATCTACTGGTGGAGTGATTGGAACTTTTGTCGTAACACTAATCGCTGGCTTTATTCTCTCTTTAATTCTAGCTCCTGTTTACGCAATGTTAGGACTTGGAGGAATGAGTGGAGGAGGATCCTTTGAAATGAATAACAAATTCATAGAAGGAGACTCAAAAGGATTCGACATCAATATTCCAGGAGAGGATGGAGGAAGTGTTAATTTTGATGCAGGCAGTATGAAAATCACCGGAGACGATGGTGAAACAATCGAATTTAACATCCCTGTTGATTTTAAGTAATGGCTAAAAAACTAGACCCACAAGAGGGATATGCTCGTTACGCCAAAGATTATGACAAAGGCGAAGAGAATTGGGACAGTTTTGAAAAAGACTATCTTAGGCCCTATATAAATGAATCTAAAGGCAAAAAGACGCTCGATGCCGGTGCCGGCACCGGGCGTCTTAGCCTAAAGCTACTCAAAGCAGGAGCTGATGTAACCGCTCTGGACGTTTCCCCAGAAATGCTCGACTTATTAAAAAGAAAAACAGGAGAGATTGAAACCGTGGAAGGTGAATTAGAAGATATGCCTTTTGAAGATGAGACTTTTGACATGATCTTTTCAAGCTTAGCGATGGTTCATCTTAAAAAAATAACTCCTTTCTTAGATGAGTGCTATCGAGTTTTAAAAGACGACGGAAAATTAGTATTGGTAAACGTCCATTATCGAAAGCCAATGATTTTAAGGGATAGTCAGGGATCTTACAGTATCAAGTGTTATAACCACTTCCCTCGTCACGTACGAGAAGCTGCTGAAGAACTCGCTTACAGCGTCGAAGAAGACATCCTTGTTACCGAAGGAGACGACGTATGGATCAGCCAGGTTTTAGTGCTAACAAAGTAATTTAACCAATCAAATCCAAAAACTCAGCCCGAGTATTTTGATTCTTTTTAAACAAACCTGTAAAAGAAGAGGTGGAAATTTCACAATTCTGCTTTTCCACTCCACGCGCCTTCATACACATATGCTCTGCTTTAATAACTACCCCTACTCCAAGAGGATTGAGCATTTCAGTTAAAGTGTCTGCAACTTGTTTTGTTAAGCGCTCTTGGTTTTGAAGACGTCTTGAAAAGATCTCCACCAAACGAGGAAGTTTGGAAAGACCAATAATTTTATCGTTCGGAATGTAGCCAACGTAAGCCTTTCCCGTAAAAGGGAGCATGTGATGCTCACAAGTGGAATAGAAATCGATGTCTCTTGCGATAATCATTTCATCATATCCTTCATTATCAAAAACAGTAATGAGCTTTTTAGTATCTTCTTTGTAACCTCCAAATAATTTCGCATAACTCTTAGCAACACGCTTCGGTGTATCAACAAGCCCCTC
>DAOWGG010000116.1 GCA_030637565.1 Candidatus Peregrinibacteria bacterium
ATGAAATCAATGAAAGGGGGCATGGGCTTTTGTCTGATCACGCTTCCGGTGGTTCCGATAGTTCACTTCTAACGATTTGGGCGACGTCGGGCTTGCTTGGGTTGCTTAGTTATCTTTCAATCGGTTTTGTGGCCACTGCGGTTGCTATTAAGCGTTTATGGAAAAAGGAAACCTTCCGCAGTTACCTCGATGCTGGTTTGGTGGCAGGGTTTGGTGGGGCGATGATCCATTCGGTGTTTGTGAATTCGCTTCTTTTCCCTTTAATGATGGTTTATTTATTGGTGGGGTTGGGATTGCTAGACGAAAGGTAGTTTTCACAGGCTTTCGGAACCCACTTTTTCCAATCGTCACCTTCTTTCATCATTTTTCGAATATCGGTGGCGCAGATGTCGATTTCTTTTTTGACGATTTTTACAGGTATATTTGTGTAAGTTTCGAATAGTTCCTTCACTAATCCTTCTTCACCTACAAATATCACATCAAAGTGGGGGACAAGGCTTTGTACGTGGGCGGGCCATTTTGGGTTATCGTGAATGTCGGGAATGGGGGTAATTTTGAACTGATCTTCTGAAATTCCATTTTCAAGAAGAGACGCTCGAATGTATTTCTCTCGATCTTCGGCGCTGAAGGGGTTTTCTTCAGTATCTTTATATTGAGCACTTCCAATGCCGATATGCAGAAAATCCACTTCCTCTAAAGCTTGCTTTACAGCGGAAAGGTGGCCGAGGTGGAAGGGTTGAAATCTTCCTGCGTAAAAACCTGTTTTCATGCCCACATTTTACCGTTGACGAATGATGAGTGGCAAGGTCATGTTTTGTATTTCTACTACTTTTACACCAGCGATGAGTGGAGCTCGGTTGACTTGAATGGTGGCGGTCATATTTTGTAAACGAGGTCTGAAGAATTGGTAGTAATCCTGAAGTGATTTATAGGCGCCTAGTTTTGCCCGAATTTCAGCCTGACTTTCTCTGAGTCCGATGAATGCGGCTAAATCTTCTTCCGCATTGGGGCCGTCGAATATTTGAAGGTTTTCGAAGAAAGCTGATTCACTGATTCGTATTTCCTGTTCGCGTCCTTGTGAGTTGGCGGATAGGAAGTCGATTTTATATTGAAGGTCAGCAATCCTTTCATCTGATTTTTCTGCTAGTACTTTTAGAAGATTTAAATATTCATCTAAGGCGTCCGCACGATGGACTGCTTGATTTAGGTACTGAAATAGATCAACTGAAAGTGTGTTTTTGATCTGACTCAAAATTTTAGAATCCGACTGAAGCGTTGAGTTGATATCGATGGTTTTTTCTCCGAGGTAATAGGTAGAAAGAACACTTTTCTGGAGCCCTTTGGCTCGCTTCTGCATTATTTTCGTTAAATGCTGTCCGCTACTTAGGTAATTAGTGGTCCATACGCTATTTCCCAAACTTTCACCTAGTTTCGGCATTTCCTCACCTCTTCCTTGTCCAAAGGCTGCGTTGGCGTCAGCGGCCTGAACGCTTCCGACAGTTAAAATGCTCGAGAGCAGATTTCGGTAATCACGGCTGGCTTGTTTCTCCACTTTGTATACGCTCAGTGCTCCTGTTTTTGCACCGTGTGTCTCCACTTGTTGTGGTGGAAGTTTTGGATCGGGCTTTAATGCTTCAACAATTCCTCCCCAGCTTCTGAAAATCAGTAAGCTAAGCAATACGACTAAAAAAGTTACCACAAAAATTCCTCCTACCTTTTCTTTGGTTGGATTGTATTTTGAAAGCAAATCTTTCAGATGAAGATGATCTTCATTGTGCTTTTTTGCGTGACGGCTAAGATGTTTTGTACTTTTAGACATATTTAATCTATTTCAGAAGGGAAATGATCTTCGATTGCAAAAATTTACACGTAAATTTTCACATCGAAGTCCTCACTTTGCAGCAAGCTCCCACTTGGTCGCTCTTTGCTTCGTTCGGAACTCATTTCTCGCATCTTCTTATTATAGCAAATTTCTCTCTTTTTATCAATGTAAACGGTGTGCTAAAATAGCTTCGTTAATCATTAACTTAAAAATACGATGAGGATCGGAATTGACGCCCGTATGTATGGATCGGGATTTACTGGAATTGGCCGTTATACTTATGAACTGATTCAGCATCTGTCTGAATTGGACAATGAGAATGAATATATTGTTTTTTTGCGAAAAGAAGCTTTTGATTCCTTTAAGGCTCCGAACGATCGTTTCAAAAAGGTTTTGGCTGATTTTCCTCATTATTCTTTTGCGGAGCAGTTTGGTTTTCCGAAGGTTATTAAGGCAGAAAATGTGGATCTGATGCACTTTTGCCACTTCAATGCTCCTATTTTTTACAATGGAGATTATGTGGTGACGATTCACGATCTGACTCTTTCTTTTTTCCCTGGTAAAAAGTTCAATAGTTTTTGGCGACGCTTGGCTTATCGCCTTGTTTTAAAGCAGGTGACCAAAAAGGCTAAGCAAATTATTGCGGTTTCTGAGCACACTAAAAAAGATCTTGAAAAAATAATGGGAGTATCGGGCGATCGTATTGAGGTGGTTTATAATGGGGTTAATCCAGAATTTGCGGATTCTTCTGAAGTTAAAAAGGCGGATTTAATGAAGCGGCTTGGGCTTCAAAAGCCTTACTTCCTTTATACAGGGGTATGGAGGGATCATAAAAATTTAGTTGGATTGATTCAGGCATTTGATCAGATGAATGAGGATTTGGGCGAACAATATAACTTGGTAATCACAGGGCGTCATAATCCTACTTATCATGAAATTCCTGATACCATTAAATCACTTCAGCTGGAGGAAGATGTTCATTTGGTCGGTATGGTTTCGGAAGATGATCTAAAAGCGCTTTATCAGCATGCTTTGGCGTATGTTTTTCCTTCTTTTTACGAAGGATTCGGACTTCCTCCTTTAGAAGCAATGCAGTGTGGCACTCCAGTTGCTGCTTCTAATAAGTCGGCTATCCCAGAAGTTTGCGGAGAGGGGAATGCGCTCTTTTTTGACCCTTATAACGTAGATGATATACGTGAAAAGATGCGCATGATAGCGACTGATGCTTCTTTGCGTCAGCGCTTGGTGGATCATGGATTTGAAAGGGTTAAATTTTTTAGTTGGGACAAAATGGCAGAATCGGTTTTAAATCTTTATAAAAAACTTTTAAATGGATAAGTTAGTTGACCTTATTAAAGGGCGATTAAATCACCATTCTCTTTCTGCGTCTGCTCAGTCTGCTGAGGTTCTTTTCTTTGCTAATCAGCTGCTAAAAGGGGAGCTTCAACCTTTCAATGATCGCATTCAGGCCTATAAACTTGAGAAGGGTACTTTATACATTTCTAGTCCTAATTCTGTGTGGAGTCAGGAGCTTTGGGGTGTGCAAAAAACTATCTTAACTAAAATAAAAAGCCGTTTTGGTGATCAGTCAGTTAAAAAGGTGCAAATAAAAAGTTTGACAATTGATTAACACTTGATTACAATTTCCCTCGCCTTGTACCAGAACGGTTCATGGTAATCCTTATTTCTATTAATTCAGAAACGCCCGTGCTTAAAATTCGTCTCCAGCGTACCGGAAGAAAAAAAATGCCATTTTATCGAGTTGTTGTTGCAGAGCATTCAACAGCTGTTCAAGGTGGTTATGTTGATCAAATTGGTTTTTATAATCCATTGGTTAAACCTTGGTCTTTTGAGGTTGATACCGATAAAGCTCTTGAGTGGATCAAAAAAGGTGCTAAACCCACTAACACTGTTGCTCGCCTTTTAAAGGCTTCAGGTGCTAAGGGAATGGAGCGCTTCATTGTTGAAATGAAAGATAGA
>DAOWGG010000050.1 GCA_030637565.1 Candidatus Peregrinibacteria bacterium
AAAGATTTTTGTAATTTGCTTGTCGAAGCGGGTCAGGCAACGGCTGAAGAGGTTAAGAATCCTAAAAATCAGCGTAAATACGTGGCTGGTCTTCAGTATTTTCTTACGGATCATTTTTCTTCAGCAGGAGTTTCTTTTGAATTGAATGACGGTAAAAAAATTAACAAATTTACCTATGTGGATGGGCTTTTGGGTGGCTATACCGTATCGGTTTTGGGCGCCTATTTAACTTCCCCTTTATATGGCAAAAAGAAAGAAGAATGGACTCGTTTAGAAGGGGGGCTTCATGATGACTTTACAAAAGGGAAGAGTGGTAGAAAAAAAGAATTTGGCGCCGCTGTTACTCATTTACGTGGTCAACTAGATAATGCTGATTACACTAAGGCAGGCATTTCTACCGTTGAAGTGAAACCGGGAGCGCCTGTTAATCCGAATGTGGTGGCTGATTCAAACCCAATAGTTTCTCCTGTTTCTCCTGACAAAAAGGATGGTGAGGTTCAGCAGTCGTCCGTTGAGGTGGCAAGTGTGGAAGAGAAAAGAATAAGAAAAGATGCCCTTCTTCTGTCGGGAAGAATGACTCGTGGACGTTTTTATCAGGGGCGTTATTTTGCAATTAATAATATTTATGAACAGCAAAAAAAGGATGTTCAGGAGATAAAAGGAACTCCTGACAAGGATCCTGATGTTTTGTGGTTTGGTGGGAAATTAAATAATTTAGATGGCTCTTGGTCTCAGGTCGCTCATGATGATTATTTTGAGATGTGGGATGAATCTGAATCGGAAGATAAGCAATTTGACAGTGACCTTATTGACTCCTTGAGTCATTTGGAAGATACGGTGGAGGATTATCATCGATTGGTCGGTCGGATTTTTGAATTAACGGAATCAAAGTATGGTAATAGATTTAAGGAATTTTTAAGAAAACATAGCTTACCTAATGGTTTTGATGTTCAAAATACAAGTCCTACGGAAGATATTGGAGATGGAAATGGTTCGGTTATTGTTGACAGTCCTCAGTTCGCTGCTCAGAAAAAGAAAATTGACAAACCTGAGCTAAAAGATAAGAGAACTATTGATGCTTTTTATGGTAAATTTTTCAACAAGAAGCCGATTAAAGTACTTGCCAATTGGTCAGAATTTCAATCGCTTTTAAAGAATCCTAAGGAGGATTCGAAGGCACTTTTGTTAAAATATTTTCATCTAGATGAGGACGAATTAGGGCAGAAAAAAATTCTTGGTCAAATTAATGAAGTTATTTTACTTAAAAACATGCATTTGACTGACTCTGAATTTCATACGGCTCGAAATGATTTTAAGAAGGACTTTGATGCTCGTTGTGCTCTTTTGGATGGTGGTTACGAAGTTTATTATGAAAGATATGAAGGTAAGGATGATGAATTTATTACTGAGTTGCTTTCACCTAGGGATAAACTTCAGCCTCATGTTGCTTCTGTCAGATAGTTCTTTTTATGGAATTGTTTTTACGCTGTAGTTACAAAAAATATTTGCCGCATTTTACGATGGACAAACATTTTTCATGGTACCCCAGGCAAGAATCGAACTTGCGACCTCCAGCTTAGAAGGCTGTTGCTCTATCCACTGAGCTACTGGGGCATTTCACGAATAAAAGTTTGAATGAAAGTGGTGAATTTTTCAAGGGTTTGTTTATTCGTATATTTTCTGCTATTTTTTTCAGCCTTAGTAAACCATTAGAAACCGCTTGATTCACACTCCTCTATATGGTATATCTATGCAGGTTTTTTTAATAAGGTTGACCCCATGTCTACAATTAGAGTTCGAAATTTGCGCAAGAGGTACTGGAGTACGGAGGCGCTGAGAGGAATATCATTTGATATCAATCAGGGTGAAGTTGTCGGTTTTCTAGGGCCTAACGGTGCTGGAAAAACAACCACGATGAAAATCTTAACCTGCTTTATGGCAGCGACGAGTGGGGATGCTCATGTTTCTAGCTATGATTGCTCTAAAGAAAGTATTACGGTTCGTCAGAAAATTGGATATTTGCCAGAAAACAATCCGCTTTATGCTGATATGACTGCCTTTGAATACCTCCGTTACGTGGCGGAGCTTCATGATGTTTCCTCTTCGATTATTTTGGAGCGGATAAAAGATGTGGCAGTGGATTGCGGGCTGTCCGATAAAATCCATCAGCCCATTGGAACTCTTTCTAAAGGATATCGTCAACGTGTTGGTTTGGCGGCTGCTCTTGTCCATGACCCGGAGATCCTTATCCTTGATGAGCCAACGGTTGGTTTGGATCCGAATCAGATTGTTGAAATGAGGAATTTGATTAAGAAATTGGGCAAAGAAAAAACGGTTATTTTGTGCAGTCATATTTTGGCAGAGGTTGAGGCGACCTGTAATCGAATTATTATTATCAGTGAGGGGAAAATTGTCGCTTCTGGTACTCCTGCGGAACTTCGTGGGAATGTTGAAGGTCATGCGAATATCCGCCTGATTATTCGAGGTGATAGGCAGGAAGTGATTAAGATGCTCAAGAAAATTTCTGGGGTTCGAAAGGTTGATTCCTATACTGCAAAAGAGAAAGGGGCTTATGGTTATGATTTGATTACTACTAAAAAACGAGACCTTCGAGAAGCAGTGACTCAGGCAGTTTTTGAAAATGAATTTAAACTTCTTGAAATTCAAAAGGAAGTGGTTACATTGGAAGAGATATTTAATGAAGTTACTAAAGGAATGAAAACTATTTAAACTATGAACTTTAAACACATTAACACCATTATGAACAAAGAGCTTCGGGGTTATTTCAACTCCCCGTTAGCTTATATATTTATTACCGTATTCTTGGTGTTTTCGTCTTGGTTTTACTTTCGTGGTTTCTTTTTAAATAATATTGCGACGCTACGCCCTTTTTTTACAATGCTTCCTTGGATCTTTTTATTTCTTATTCCGGCAATTACGATGCGTTTGTGGGCGGAAGAACAGAAAATGGGAACTATTGAAGCCCTTTTAACCTCACCCATTAGTGAATGGGAAGCGGTACTTGGAAAGTTTTTGGCGAGTTTTTCTTTTTTAATTATTTCACTATTTCTTTCAGGAATTCTACCTGTCATTTTGTTTTTTGTTGGACGTCCTGATTGGGGAATGATCCTTGGTGGGTATCTTGGTTCGGTTTTGCTTGGAGGGGCTTATCTTGCGATTGGCTTGTGGATTTCTAGTCTGACCAATAATCAGATTGTTGCCTTTATCTTTTCAGTTATTACTGTTTTTACTTTGTTTATTATTGGTCAGCCGATTGTTCTTCAGACCACTCCGGTTTTCCTTACTTCTTTTTTCAAATACATTGGTATGGGAGCTCATTTTAATAGTATTTTACGCGGCGTGATCGACAGTCGGGATATTCTTTATTATGTCTCTTTGATTGGACTGTTTTTATATTTTAATGTGACCAGCTTAAAAGCCGGAAATGGCATAGCTAGTTGTTATTATGAATTTATTAAGACGATTTAAATCAGCGCATAATTCTTATCTTTTTACTTTTTTGGTAATAGGGATCGTTTTAATGGCTAATTTTATTGCAGCTCGTCATTTTTTTCGTGTTGATTTAACGCTAAATCAACTTTATGCCGTTTCGGATGCTAGTAAAACAATCATGAAGGATTTGGATGATATTGTGACGGTGAAGGTCTTTTTTTCTGAGAAACTTCCTCCGAATTTATTCAGTATTCGTCAGTATATTGGAGATGTTTTGGATGAACTTTCTTCTTATTCGAAAGGGAATTTGGTTGTTCAGTTTTTAAATCCAGAACTTCCTGAGGTTCGTGATGAAGCTCTTTCTCTTGGGATTCCTCAGGTGCAGATGAATATTGTTGAAAAAGATAAGCTTGAGGTTAAGAACGGTTTTTTGGGAGCTTCTGTTGTTTATGGAGACCGTGCTGAGATTCTTCCGGTTGTTCAGAGCATGCTCAATGTGGAATATGATTTAGTGGCAGCGATAAAAAAGGTCACTTCTGAAGAGGTTCGTGTGGTTGGATTTTTGACAGGCCATGGTGAACCCCCTTTGAAAGAGCTGGTCGAGGTTGTTGGTCAACATGGAGAATCCTATTCTTTATTAAAGCAGGCTTTAGAGCGTAATTACGAAGTTCGGGCGATTGATCTAACTTCAAAAAAGGCATTAGCGGGTGTTCACACTCTTATGATTGCTGGTCCGAAAACTCCCTTTTCGGATGATGAGAAATATGTGATTGATCAGTTCTTGATGGAGGGGGGGCATATCGCTGCTTTCTTAGACTCAACCCAAGTTAAAGAGAGTCTTGAGACCGAGATTCTTGACCTTAATTTGGATGACTTGCTGGAACATTATGGCGTTCTAATTGGTAAAGAATTTGTTTTGGATCATTCAAATGAAAATGCCTCTTTCAACCAAGGATTTATGAACTTTGTTGTTCCTTATCCTTATTGGGTGAAGGCAGTTCGTCCTTATTTTGAACCGACGAATCCCATTGTTTCGAAGCTTGAGGCGATTGTTCTTCCGTGGATAAGTCCTCTTTATATTATTGAAAAAGAAGGTGTTGATGCTTTGGAGCTTATCTATACCACTAAAAGTGCGTGGCTGAGCAAAGAGCCTTTCAATTTAGATCCAAGCTTGACCCAAAATTTGAGTGAGAAAAGTCAGTATCCGCTTAGCGTTCTTTTAAAAGGTCGATTTGCTAGCTTCTTTAGTGATGATAGAGCAATTCAGGAGGATGGGTATTTAAGTGAATCAAAGACTCCTGGTTATATTTTTGTGATTGGTAATTCTCGATTTGTCATGGATCGATTTACTAAATATTCTCAAAACCTTTCTTTTGCTATGAATGCGATTGATTTCTTAACCCTAGATGAATCACTTATTAGTATCCGTTCAAAAACTGCTTACAATTTATCGTTGAAAGAGCTGAGTATCAATGGACGTCAATTGGTTAAGTTTATCGGTGTTTTGCTAATGCCTATTTTAGTGGTTGTATTTGGCATGACTCGATTGCTTATTGATCGAAAAAAGAAAACTTTATTATAAAATTTCCCTCCTAACTCCTTTGTATGACTAAAAAATTAGAAAAGCCTTTTCAATATTTTAATAAAATGAGCCCCCTTAAAAAGGTTCTACTTATTTTTCTTTTTCTTTTGATTTTTATTCTTATTGTTGAGCAGCCAGGGAGTGATGATTCTAAGCGCCAAAAGAATCAACGCTTTCTTGCTCCTAAATTGGTAACAGAAGAGGCTTCTAGGATTCGCATTTATAATCCTGGTACTGAGGAAATTATTCTTGATAAAGGGGATGGCGGAGTTTGGCGTGTTTCCAATGGTCGTTCTTTTCCTGCAAGTGATAATAAAATCCAAGACTTTCTCAAAACCATTCATGATTTTAAACAAGATGAAATTATTTCTAAGAATCCAGATCGCTTGTCTGTCTTTGGCCTTGATGAAGCGAGCGCGATTCAGGTTCAGGCTTGGAATTATAAAGAGCGTCTTGTGGCTGACTTTTTTGCAGGAAAGACTTCGGAATTTAACAGTCAATACTTTAGAAAAGCCAAAGAGGACTATGTAATTCAATCTTCTCAGAATTTAAACTCCTTTTTACTAGAAGATAAAGAAGGCTGGAAAGATAAAACACTTCTTTCTCTTGGTGGGATTGGCGTTCGTCGAATTGCTTTTAAAAAATTGGATCAGGAAATGGTTTTAGAAAAAACAGGTGAGATTTGGCGTATGATTCAGCCTGAAGAGTTTAAGGCGGATGAGTTGGCTATGCGGACGTTATTTGATCAATTAGAGCAGGTTCAGGCCGATGCTTTTGCGGATGCTGTTGAAGCTAGCCAGGCTGACTTCAATGATCCTGATTATAAAATCTCGGTTCGATTCGTGGATGATTCTTTAAAGCTGATTCTTTTTAAGGCTTCTGATGAGGAAGGGAAATTTTTTGCTAAAAACGGTGAGAGCGATATGATTTATTACGCTTCCTCATCGTTGATTGATAATATTTTTGGATTGGAGTTTAAAGTGGAAGAAGGGGATTCTGCTCAATAGTCATTCCACAAAGTTCTTTAGCGGCAAGCCGCGACTTACCTTTTTTCTGTAATGCTTCTTTTAAGTACAACGATGAAGTTTGACTCACTCTTCTTCATTTTTTTATCACTAAAAAAACGAAGCAAAAAAAGTGTTGGGCTCTGTGAAACGTGCAATTAACGTTGTACATTTAATCATCGTTTACCACGTTCACTCTGCCCAAACCCGCATTAACCTCAATTCTTCTTTACTTACCCCATCGCTTTTTCCATTAATTCATCACTGATGTCGAAGTTGCTGGAGACACTGGTAACGTCTTCATCTTCCTCTAAAGCTTCGATGAAGGTGAGGACCTTTCTGGCTTCCTCCTCACTTTCAATTTTAACGGTGTTGCTGGGAATCAAAAGTACTTCGGCGTTTTCAGGCTCTACTCCCTGCTCCTTTAAGCTGTCGTTTACGGCGATCATTTCACTGGGGTTGGTTGTGATTTCGATTAGACCATCTTCCATTTGAATATCTTCAGCACCTGCTTCAATAGCAGCCATTTCAACTTCGTCTGAATCTTTACCCTCCATATTCACTGTGATCACTCCTTTTCGTTCAAACATCCAGGCAACGCTTCCGTTAGCTCCTAAGTTTCCCCCTTTTTTTCCAAAAACAGTTCGAACGTTTGTATAGGTTCTATTTTTATTATCACTGAGACATTCAACAATAATAGCAGTTCCTGCTGGGCCGTAGCCTTCGTAAGTGATTTCAGATATTTCAGCGCCATCTTTCAGCTCACCCGTTCCACGTTTAACGGCTCGGTCGATGTTGTTGTTGGGCACATTGGCTTTTTTTGCATTATCAATCGCAAGTCGAAGATTAGGGTTCATGTCAGCGTCTCCGCCGCTGCGTGCGGCAATGGTGATGAGGTTAGCGTGCTGTGTGAAGACTTTTCCGCGTTTGGCGTCCGTTGCTGCTTTTTTGTGCTTAATGGAATGCCATTTACTGTGACCACTCATAGTTTTTAGTTAAAATTACAAATCAAAAATGCAAGTGTAAGATTATCATAAAAATCAAACACTTGCATTTCCTAGTTTCAGTAATTACCTCTATTTA